>CANHVX010000001.1 GCA_947464215.1 Pseudomonadaceae bacterium
CCAGACCAGCGGCGTGGCCGCGATGGCTTGGCGAACCAGGCCGAAGACGTCTTCGATGGTATACATGGCAAAGCCCTCCTAGGGCGTGTTTGAAGGGGCCATTCGTGGAATGCAGCCCCGCAATGCCGCGTATGCGGCGGAATCTGGGGGATTTCCCCAGAGAAACGGAAGGCGAGATGTGCCTTGCCGGGCGGTATGGGGCTGGAGGAGGCGCTGTGCAAGCCCCTTCCCTTGGCGGGGTGGGCTGTGGTATGGGGTTTTTATGGCTTATGACATCGATTTACGCGGGCAAGGTGAACGTATTGTGGCGCGTTTTGCGCAGGTTGAGCGCGATTTACAGGACCCAGCCACCCATACGGACATTGCCCGGATGACCGCTTTGAACCGCGAATACGCCGAATTACGCGATGTTGTGGCGGATTTTCAGAAATATTTCAAGATTTTAGACGACAAAGATGGCGCCGCCAGTATGTTGGCCGACCCCGCCGGTGACCGCGAGCTGAAAGCCCTTGCCCAGCTGGAATATGACGAGCTTCTGCCCCAAGTGGCGCCGATGGAAGAGCTACTCAAGCGCCACCTTCTGCCCAAAGACGAAGATGACGCCCGCAACGTGATGTTGGAAATCCGCGCGGGAACGGGTGGGGAAGAAGCGGCCTTGTTTGCCGCTGACCTGTTCAAAATGTATTCGGCTTTGGCGGCTGTGCAGGGCTGGAAAGTGGAAATACAAGATGCCGCACCGGCGGATATGGGCGGGTATCGAGAAATTATCACGCGGATTTCGGGGGCGCATGTGTTCCGCGGGTTGAAATTTGAGGGGGGTGTGCACCGTGTGCAGCGCGTGCCCGCCACCGAAACCCAAGGCCGCGTGCACACCAGTGCTGCCACCGTAGCGGTTCTGCCCGAAGCCGAAGAGGTGGATGTGAAGATTGAGGACAAAGACCTGCGCATTGATGTGTTCCGCAGCAGCGGGCCCGGCGGCCAGAGTGTGAACACGACGGACAGTGCGGTGCGTATAACCCACCTGCCCACCGGCCTTGCGGTGGCCTGCCAAGACGAAAAAAGCCAGCTGAAAAACAAAGACAAGGCCATGAAGATTCTGCGCAGCCGCCTGCTGGCCCGCAAGCGCGAAGAACAAGCCGCCGCCCAAGGTGCCGCCCGCAAAAGCATGGTGGGCAGTGGTGACCGCAGCGAGAAAATACGCACCTATAACTACCCCCAGAACCGCGTAACCGACCACCGCATTGAACTGACCGTGCACAACTTGCCCGACGTGATGCTGGGTGGCAAAAACTTGCAGGAACTGATTGCAGCTTTGCATCGTGCCGATGAAGCCGAACGCTTGACGGCGCTGGCGGAGCAACCGGTTTAGGAAGGGGCCTTAGCCATGCCAACCTTGCGCGACGCGTGGCAAAAGGTGCAAAAAAGCCTGGAGAACGCCCCCTTTCTGGTGGCCCCACGCGAAGGACAAGCGATGGTGACCCACCTGTGCGGCCTGGCCCCGCGCGACCTGCTGGCCCGCGCCCATACCCCCTTCCCCGAGGAATTGGCTTACCATTTGGACCGCCTGCTAGCCCGCCGCATGACCGGCGAACCCCTGGCCTATGTGCTGGGCCATACACCCTTCCGCACCCACGACTGGCAGGTTGTGGCCCCCTCTGGCCGCGTGCTTATCCCCCGCCCAGACACGGAGATTTTAATTGCCGAAGCCCTGCTGGTGATGCCCCGCGCAGGCGGGCGCGTGGCCGACATTGGTGTGGGCAGCGGGTGCGTGCTGGGCTCGGTTCTGGATGAGGCCCCCACGGCGCGTGGCGTGGGCACGGATATTTCGGCGGTGGCGCTGGCTTTGGCCGCGCACAACCTCAGCCGCTTAGGCCTGGCCCACCGCACCCAGCTGGTTGCCACCCCCTTTTTGGACGGCGTGGACGGGCCCTTTGATGTGATTGTGAGCAACCCGCCTTACCTTTCTGACGCCGACTACGACGCGCTGGAGCCCCAAGTGCGCGATTGGGAGCCCCGCGATGCCCTGGTGGGCGGCCCCACCGGCACCGAGCCCTACCCCCTTCTGGCCGCCCAAGCCCACGCCAAGCTGCAGCCCGGCGGGTGGCTGCTGGTGGAAATTGGCGCCACCCAAGCCGTGGCGGTGGAAGGGATTCTACGTGGTGCGGGGTTTGCGGCTGTAGCCACCCGGCCCGACCTGGCGGGGCGGCCTCGCGTGGTTAAAGGCCAAAAAATCTAAAGTTGCCCAATGTGTTGGCGCTGCCGCTTGCCAGCGGCAGCGGTTGCACGCACGCTGCCCCCATGCGCTATGCCCCTATGATTGCCCTGCTGCTGAGTGCCTGCGCGGCCCAACCCACCGTGGGGCCGTGGATCTATGACTTTACCCTGGTGCGCGTGCGCGACATGCGCCCCGACGACGATGCCAAACTGATGGCCGCCGAGCCCTTCAGCGCCGCCAAATTTGGCGCCGCGTGGAAACAGGTTGTGCAAACCAACATTTTTAGCGTGCAGCCCGCCAAGCTTTATCTGGGCCTGGCCAAATATGAGACCACCCGCAGCGGCAACAGCTTTGCCATGAGCATGGAAACACGCCTTTACGGCACCACCGCCGACGGCCTGACCATTGCCGCAACCCCCGCCCGCTGCATGGTTTATGACCGCAGCACCAGCACCACCGGCCTGGGCGCCCTGAAAGACAACCTGGTGGCCGATGTGACACGAGAACCACACAGCCCCGCAGGTTCGGCGCTTTCGGGCCCGCCAACCTTGACGGCAAGCGGCCGTGACGCCACCATCTGGAATAGTTTATGGATACGCTGCGTCGCCCAAATTGCCGAAACCTACGGAAACGCCATGTTGGCGGGGCCGGACAAAACGCAGCCCTCAACACCCGCTTCGCCCTAACCATGCGCGCCCTTGCCCCCGCACTTGTGGCCAGCCTGCTGGCCAGCTGCTCGATGCTGCCGGGCACGGGCTCGTTCTCGAAAATTGATTCTTCCAGCCGCGCGTTTACCCCCATTTATGAAGGCGGGCCGTGGGGCATGGTTGAGCCCCGGCAACAGGAAATTCTGCTCGCCAAAAGTGACTTTAGCGTGGAAATTGTGCGCTTCACCGATGCCCGCCGCGCCCGCAGCACCGAAACCGCGCCCCCCGAAGCCCTGTTTTACCAATATGAGCCCGACACCATTTTGGGCGGCGTAAGCACCCGTGTGCCCGCGCTGTTTGATAAATACTTAGCCTACCGCCCCCAGCACGCCAAGCACTACAAAGTGGAGCTTGACCTGACCAACGTGCGCATGAACATTAAGCGTGGCACCTTTATGAGTGGCAGCGGCGGCCGCTATAGCATTGAGCTTGGCGTTGTTGCCACCGCCCGCAGGCCCGACAGCAGCGTGATTTTACGCCGCGCCTACCGCTTTGCCGACACCCTGCCCCGCCACGTTTATGTGGGCCGCAGCCCCTCGACCGAGATGGACCGCGCCCAGATGAATGCGCTGGCGGAAAGTGCTATCCGCTTTATTTCGATGAACATCGGGTGGGATATCCGCCAGACTGACGCCCGCCGTTGGGACGTGGAAACCCCACCGCCCGGCAGCACCTTCCAAGCCACGCCCAAGCGCCGCCTTGAGCGCGCCGCTGGCAGCACCCATTCGTATGGGCCTGAGTTGATTCAGGAGCCTCTTTCTTTACCCGGTAACACCTCGGCCACCACACGCGTGGACGGTGACACGTTGCCGCCGCCCGCGCCTTATGCCCCTGATTCGGCCCCGGTGGATGATGCGCCGCTGTCGTCTCTCGACGACCGCAGTTAAGTTCGCCCGTTAAGTTTTTTTCCTCTTGCGTTTGGTGTGTCTTCTTCGGCGCTAGGATGTGCCTTTGAGGCTATAGGTAAGGCCGGCCATCACCGCGTAACCGACCACTGTGGCGCAGGCCGCGCCCATAGCCCCCCACGGCCCCACCCACGCCCATGACGCCACCGCCGCCACCGCGCACCCCACCACCGGCGGCACCACCACCGCCACCCGTTGATGCGCCGCCACCAAGCGGCTCTGCCAGGCCTGGTGCATCCCTGCCAGCACCACCGCCGCCATAAGCATCTGAAACGGCACCACCGCCGAGGCAAACGCCTTGCCGAACATGAGAGGAATAATCCAGGGCGCCACCACAACGCCCCCGATGGCCACGGCGAGCATCGCCCCGACCAGCGCCAGTGTGGCCTGCCGACGCCCCGCCGGGCCCGACTGGGTGCGCGTAAAATGCGTGATAAGCACCGCCCCCGCCAGGCCAGGGATGATAAGTGCTGTTTCCATAAGAGTGCTGGCAACGCTGTAGTGCCCCGTTGCCGCCAGCTGGCCGCTGCTGCCCAATGCCAAAATGGCCATCTTGGGCAGTGCGAACACGGCCAGCATAGCCAGCCACGTGGCCCCCAAAAAACCCGCCAGCTCTTGCGCCAACCGCTGACTGACCCGCCAGCCGCTAAGTGGAAGCCTAAGCAGCCAGACGGTGAGCGCGGTTGCCCCCAGAATGGCGAGCGCATTCACCCACACCACGGCGTTCACCGTGAGCGCGCCCACCCCGATAAGCCCCACCGTGCCGCCCAATAACAGCACCCGCTGCGCCATAATGCTGGCCATATTGGGTGCCCAGCCCCCCCGCGTATGCAGCAACGCGCTGGCCCCCGCTGCCAACGCCGCCGCCGGCACCACCAGATAGGCCACCAGCTGCAACGATTGCGTGTGCTGGCCCAAGGTGGATTCGAGCAGGCCGTAGGCCATAAGCGGCGTGGCCAGCAGCGTGCCAACACAGGCCAAGGCCACCATGGTGCCCAGCAGCACCGGCCACTCGGCCACGCCGTGGCGCGCCGCCAGCTGCCGCGCCGCGTGATAGGTGACCACCGTGGCCACCTGCGCCGCCAAGCCTTGCAAGGTAAACACCCACGCGTATATCCCCCGCGCTTCTTCGCCCAGCGCACGCGTGATGAGCACCGTGGACACAAGCCCAATGGCCAAAGCACCGACATTGCCGGTGACCAGCTGGCCCGTCTCGCGCGCCAGGCGGAGCACCGTGGGCGGTATGCGCATGGGTTAGGCCTTGGCCTTCCGCGCGATAATGAGTGCGCAGCTAAAGGTGAAGGTTTGTGATTCTTCGACAAATTCGGGGGTTAGCTCTTGCGTGGGGACTAAATGGCCTTGGTCGTTCACGTAGCCAAAATGCGTGATGGTGAAGCCGTTGCGGGCGAGCATATCGTGCAGGCGCGGCAGGCCATAGACCCGCTGGGCATTGAATTCAATACGTTCGCGCCCCATGGGAGTGGCCAGATACAACTGCCCGCCCGGCGCCGTAAGGGCGGCCAGTGTGGCCAATGCTTTTTCATCGCCGGCGGGGTCGAGCGGGTCTCCGTAGCGGCCCAGGCCCATGTGCTCGAGCGTGTGGAGGCAGGAGACACTGGGAAATTGCCCCAGTTTTTCGGCGGTGGCCTGCTCCATGAGGTTCACCTGCACAAAGCGGATGTTGGGGTGCTGGCTTTCCACCGGGCGGATATCGCCCACCAGCACAGGCATGGTGGTTGCCACATGCGCCACGAAGCCATCGATACGGCTGCCGACATCGAGGTGGGCCTTCGGTGCGGCCTTGACCACCTGCTGCGCCATGACCAAATCCATATGAAAATAATGCCCGCTCATCACGCCGGCGCTCTCGGTGCGGTCGGTCATCACCGGCCACCAGCGCCCAAACACCCACCCCCCTGGATTGTGCCGCCACTGCCGCCGAAAGGCCATGATTTCGAGCGCATAGCGGGGCATCCCGGCTAGTTGGCGGATGGCCTTGAGGCCATCGACCCCGAAGGTTTGCAGCGTGGTGTTGACCGTTTGGAGGAGCTGTTTCATGCCCCGCACCCTAACCCAGCTGGGCCTTTTGAGCCATGCGTGTGGCTAGAAAATTGGCAGTATCGCCGCCCTTTACAGGGTGAGGCCTTGGCGCTCGGCGTAGTCGACCAGGATACGGAACGCCACGTTGATGCGTTTGATGTGCTCGGGCGCATCGGGCGACTTGTTAACATCGGGGTGGTGCTGCTTGACCAGCCCCAGATAACGCTTTTTGAGCACGGCTTCGGCCAGCGGCTGCTCGATGGCGAAAATTGCGCAGGCTTCCTTCACATCGGCGGGCAAATGCCGCGTGCTGGGCAGGCTTTCGCCGTTGCGCTCGCGCGCGACACGGTTGGTGAAAAAGCCATACAAATCATCCGCCGTTTCAAACGGGTTACGGCCCCCCTTGCCCACCGTGCTGCCCCCTTGCCCGTGCAGCCCCATGTTCCAGCCCGGCCTTTGCCACTGCGCCGTGCCATCTTGCATTTTATACAATTCTTCCATGGAGAAGCCATCGAGGCCATTCCACCGCTTGTTGAATTCCTTGATGTGTGCCCCGCAAAAAAACTGGCGCTGGGAGAGATCTCGGGGGTTTTTGGGTGCTGAAAAAGTGCCCTCTTCGGAGCAGTTAGGCCATGCGCAGCGTGTTTTAAAGGCATCCATACCGCTAGGTTATGGCGAGCTCCAGCCATTCTGGCAAGTGGGGACAGCACAAAACAACCACCCACCCCACAATAAGCGGCACCCCCAACGGGACCATCGCCTGCGGGCGGGCAAACGCCACCGGCAGCCACAGCAGCACCCCCACCGCCACCGCCACGCACGCCCCCACCGGCCCCAAAAAGGCGACCATGGCCGCCCCTAGGGCCCAATCGCCGCCGCCAACCCCCCGCCCCGGCCACAGCCACCGCGCCAGCCACGCCACCCCCGCCAACGCCGCCCATATGCCCACAATAACCAGCACCGTGCCCTGCATGAGCCCATGGACCAGGCCCATGGCCATAAGCGGCCAAGTATAGACATTGGGCAGCACGAACATGGTGAGATCGACCGCGGCCATACGCGCAAACACGAGCCCCATAAGCACCCCCGCCAGCCCCCACTGCGGCCACAACACCACCGCAAACACCAGCCAAAACCCAGCCGTAAGCCGCCCCGCATGCCGCAATGCCACAGTGCCGGGCAAGGCATCTTCCGCCACCCCGGTGGCCTTCTCCCACACCGGCAATGCCACCGGGCCTAACCCCCGCTTTCTTCGCGGCGGGACAAGCAATTCTCGCCGGCGCTGTAACAGAAACTGGCACTGAACGGCGGATCGGTGCGGTTGGTGATGTTGGTGTGCAGCATAAGCACCCGGCCCCAGGGATCTTGGGCGTAGCTGGCGGGCAGGCCGAGATCGATCATGAACTGTTGCATATCGTCGATATTTCCGCTGCTATACACGCGCTTGTTCAGCACCTTATCGGTGTAATAGACCACGCCGCTGGTGTCGTCGGAATCGGTTTTGGGATAAAAATTAAAGGCGGTGAAGCTTTTGCCCTCCATATCGGTGCACCAGCCCGGCGCCCCCTCGGCGTTGCACGTGCCCTGCGCTTCCAGGAAATTGGCCGACTCGGCCGACTCCAGCTTATCGATAATCAGGCTGGCACGGCTTTGATACTCTTTCACCCGTTTCACCTCCGATTCACGCGAGGTGTATTTGGTGCCGATATCGTCCTTCTTCAGCTCCCACGCGCCAAACTCTTCCAGCCCGCCGAAGCCGGCGCTATCATCGACCGTATTCTTACCCCGGCTAAACACCGCCGCAAACTGCACCGTGACCGGCGTATCTTCCACCCGCACCGGCGCCGACGCATGGAAATATTCCCATGGATTGCCCCAGGGATCCTTCCGCAACGAGGGATCGGTGAGAATATTCGCGCGGAAGAGATCTTCGAGGTTATCGGGCAGGCGATTGATGCCTACCGTTTCGTAATACTTGCCCAGCGCGGTGCTGATGATGAGGCTGTTGCGCTCGGCCTCATCGACCTTGGAGCTTTCGATCCGGCTCATGGCCTGCCAGCCCCCGATGCCCGCCAAAATCGCCATCACGATAAGCGCCACGCGGGCATCCATGCCGAACATGGCCCCGCGTTGCGTGCTGTTAACCCTACGTTTGGCGTTACTGGCTGCTGGCATTGCTGTCGTCCTTCAAGTTAAGTTTCAAGCTTTGTGTGTAATCCCATGGCGTTGTGAAGCCTATCTGCGCCGATTGCTGGTCGGCACTGACCGTATATTCGAAACTCTGCCCCCAAACATCGCGGAAGCCAAGTTTGGTTGCCATTTCGGTGAATTCGGAGGTGGAGGGGAATTTCATTTTTGCCGCATAAAACGCATAAACCTGCTCGGCCAGCGAATTCATCCGCATGTTGGACGTGCGCACCTGCCTATCGCGCACCGCCGAGGTATCGAGCAGGGCCACCGGCTGTTCGCCGCCGGCCGCCCGGTTCAGCTCTTCGCCATCGGCCGCGCGGTGCATCTGGCTGCGCAGCAAGGTATCATCGGACGCCGTAATCGCCACCTGCGACCGCGGCGCCCCAAACCGCCCCTCGGTCTGCTCTTCGCGCACCGTAGCCAAAAAGTTCTGGTCGCCCCGCGTTTTTCCTGTGGTTGCGGCAAACATCCGCGCGCGCTCGAGCGTGGGCGTTTCGCCATAGGTATCTTTATTTTCCGCCAGCATGGCAAACTCCATCGCCCCGGCCATATCTTCGGCGCTCCGCGTGGCCTCGGCCTGCTGGCGCTTCTGGATGTTTTCCAACTCTTGCTTGGCCCACTGCATCGACATGGCCGAAAAAATGGTCATCCCCATCATCAGGCCCATCATGAAGGGACTCATCCCCCGCCCCCCCTAATACGAATATCGGATGATGAGGTCGTGGAGCGAACCGTTCACATCCAGCCGGACCGTGCGCGGCGCAATCGCTTCCACCTTCACCGGAATATTCACCATCTGCTGCCCCACCCCCGGCGTTTGAGCCCGCACGCGCGCGTAGGCGGCAATCGCATCTTCATACGCCTCGGTGTAGGGCTTCATGGCATCTTCAGGCAGCGTGCCGGGTGCGGGCATCAATGCGTTCAGGGCATCCATTACCGCCATATCGGGCACAAACACGGGCATGCGCAGCACAAAGCTATCGCCCACCTTATAGCGTGCGCCGTTGATAACCGCGTAGGTCTCGGGCGAGGTGACCACCGCCTGCAGCGTTAAGCCCGCCAGCGCACCGCCCACGCTATACCCCCGCTGCGGCGGCTGCCACCCCGCCAGCGTGCGCGATATGGTGTTGGCCAAACTGGCCTTGAACTCGCGCATATCGGGCAACGTGGGCGTAGCATAGGTGGGCAGCTGGCCTGCGCCTGCCAGCAATTGATCGAGCAGGGTTTGCCGGTTGGCCCTTTGCACCAGCGTGCCGCTGGCATCGCGCACCTCGGTGCCGCTGGCAACTTCGGCCACCTTTAGCCCTAAGGGGTCGGGCACGGCGTCATCGGACGCCATTTGCACCATCGTGGGCGGAATAACCGGGGCATCGCCCCCGCGCGCCGCCTTTTGGCGAGAATCGGCCATGGCTTCGTCGCGCGTGAAGGCAAAATCGGGCTGGCCGGTAAACGTGCGCGGCCATTCAAGATTGGAGCTGCCCCCACGCGCACCGCCCTGCTGCGCCCATACCGCCCACGGCGCCGCCGCCAGCACCATGGCCAGCCCCATGGCCAACCCCACCCCCCGCGCTGCGGTGCTAGAACAATGTGCCTGGATCATACGCATAGAGGTATCCTTCAATTTGCACCATTCGCAGGCTTTCGGGGGTGCCGCGCGGTGCTGCCGTGCAATTCAGGCAATAACGATACGGCACAAACCCCGGCAAGGCATTCATGCGCCCCAGGAGCTCTTGCACCTCGGCGTGGGTGCTGGGCCCTGACACCCGAAACGTGTAACGAAACAACGCCCGATTGCCGCGAATGAGCGGTTGGCCCTGAAATTTCCACTCGAGCCGGGGAGCGCCGATATCGAGCAGGCGCTCGATATTGAACTTCTGCGCATCGTTGTTCACCAAGCTCATCTTTCTGACAACGTTGATGCGCTGCTGGATATCTTTCCCCAAATCGCGCTTATCTTGCGCCTCATACAGTGCCGCCTCACGCTCGGCGAAGGCGCTGCTGTTGCTGGTGTAGCGATATATCCCGAAAATAAGGGCGAAAATGAATATGGCGATCCCGGCGGTGAATTTTATCATTGTGCGCCCTCCTCTTCGGCATCGGCGGGTTTTGCCTCGGTTGACGACACCGCCATCAACGCCGGCGCGACGCTGGCCGGCAACTGCGGCGCGACGCGCTTATACTCCTTCAGCACCGGGACCAACTGCACCAAGCCTTCGAGTTTGAACCCGGTGGTGGACGGCGGCTTGCGCACCGCGCTGATAAGGGCGCTGTTCAGCAAAAACGCCCGCGCTGCCGGCTCTTGCTGCAACCAGCCGGCGTAGGCCTCGGGTTCGGCGGTGACTGTCATGAGATAGGCGTTGGGCACCGCGTTGGCATCGGGCACCCGCAGCTCGAGCTGCTCGGCCTTGAACCCACTGGCTGTCACCGAGCGTGCCATATCCTTGACCGCCAACGCAAACAGGGGGCGGCGCGCGAACATATCTTCTTGCTCTTTCAAGGCTTTTTCAAGGTCGGAGAATTGGCCGCCGCGCGGGATTTGCTGCTGCACCATGTTCAACTCATCGGTTAACGTTTGCAGCCCCTTCTCTTGGTGCCACAAGCCAGCCCACACCAAACCCGCCACCACAAGCCCACCCGCAAGGATATGCATGCCATACTTTTCCTGCATGGTCGGCTCGTTCAGCCATGCGGCGCTTTCCAGCGGCAACTCGCGCAGGCTGTAGGTGCTTATCCGCTCGGATGGCGTGAGCAGCGTGACATCCCACTGCGTATAAATGTTCACCCGCGTGGTGCGTGGATAGCTGCGCAGCACCGTCTCGACATCGCGCACCCAGCCCGTGGCCGTGGTGGGCAGCACGTAATTATCCTTGGTGTCCCAATGAAACAAAATATCGGCCGCCAGCATGATGTTGACCGTATTGGGTGCGGCGGGCGGCAGGCGGCAAAAATCCATCAGCGCCATACCGTGCAGCGCCGGCGGCAGCGCGCTGGACGCTGTCACCGTTTCATCGATCGCCTCGTTCATCAGGAATTGCGCGGGGCTGACCGGCTGGCCATCGAGCCCGCGCGGCGCAAAAAACACCAGCGCTAGGTTCTTTTTCAGCGTTTCATCGGCGAGGTCGAGCCAGCTTTCGTTCATCACGGCCTGGGTTTCGCCTTGCATCAGCAGCTCGGCCTTGTTGAGCCCCACCACGCACACGTGGCGGAAGTGCCGCCCCATGCTCTCGGTGCTGCCCGCCGGCTTGAGCGATGCCCACAGCGCCTTCAGCTGCGGTTTAATATCCTCCCACAGGGGCCCCAACAGCCCCCCTACCTGCTGCCCCAACGCACGCAGCTTGGGCGCATACTCTTCGACCACCTTCTGCACGGCGGGAGGAAGCGGTATCTGGTTGCGCGGTATCATGGTTCTGGCTACCCCTGTGACAAGACAATTGACAACATATCGCACATCATCAGCGCGCCGCCCAGTATCCACAACACGGCACTGAAAATGCCTACAAATTTTGTATGTGTGTCGGTTAACATACGCTCGAGAATGGCGTGCGCGTGCTGCATCCCCTCGATAAGAACATCATTCACGTGGCCCGTGGTGGGGGCATAGTTTTCCGCCACGCTGACCGGGGTTACGATGATTTCGGGGAAACCCGCACGCTCCATCGCCTGCGCCAGCGTTCCGCCCGTGGTGATGGTGTGGTTAAACTGGTCGATCCGCTTTTTTATCACGAGATTGGTGGCCAGGCCTTCCATGATGGGTATCAGCTGTTTGGGCTTCACCCCGCTGGCGATAAGATACGGAAAATACAACAACATCTGCGTGTAGGTATGAAACAACAAATAACGGCCATACACAGGTATCTTCAGTTGCAACGCATGCAGTGTGGTGCGCCCGGCGGGGTTGGAATTCAGCGACCAGATCATCAGCCCCATCAACAGAAACATGCCCACAAAAATATACCAATACTGCGAACAAAAGGCCGTTGTTTCCATAATGCCGTTGGGCAGCATCCCCATCGGTTTGCCCTGCGCCTCGCGCACACGGGCCATAACAGGCAGCGTGTTGAGCCCTGTATTAAACAAGCTTGCCAACGACAACAGCATCATAAGAAACGGCGTGAGCAGCTCGGCCAGGCCTGCGCGTGAGGAATTGATTTTTTTATCTTCCAAAATACGCAAAATCTCGAACGATTTCTGCATATTGTTGGCCGCTTCGCCGGCCAAAATGGCGGCACGGTGGAGGTCGGTGAACATCGTGCGCTCGGACACCATGGCGGCGCTGAGCGACTTGCCCTGCGACACCTTCTGCGCCAAACCCGCCACCGCCGACGCAATGGCATCCTTCTTCTCATTCCGGAACGCCTTGGCCACCGCCCGCAAGGCATCGGACGTGGTTTGGCCCGTCTTCATCATCATCGCCATGAAGAAAAAGAACCGCTCGCGGTCGCGCGCATCCATGCCGCCGCCCGCAAATCCACTCCATCCACCGCCACCTGCCACTGCCACTTTTGCCTGCGCCATGCTGATGTGCCCTACGTTTTCAGCGCTTCTAGGTCGGCACTGAAGAAGCGTTCCACCTCGTCGAGGCTGGTGATGCCCTTCTGCACATGTGACAGGCCCTGCGCCAGCATGTCCTTCATGCCCGATGTGGCCGCCTGCTCGCGCACCACATCGATCCAATCGGGCCGCAAGCGGTTGCCCGACCACACGTTCCGGGAAATCTCGCGCCGCCAGACCTCGAGCACCTCTTCCATAGCAATACGCCCATTGTAGCCGCGATTATGGCACAGTTCGCAGCCATTACGGTTGGGGCGATAGATAGGATCTCCGCGCTTAAAGCCGACATTACGCACGCTGTTGAGGCTATCGGCCATCTGGGCATCGAGCTCATACGGCACACGGCACTTGGGGCACAGGCGCCGCACCAACCGCTGCGCCACAATGCCCCGCACGTTGGAGAAAATAAGCTCGGGCGGCACACCGCGCTGCAGCAGGCGGTCCATCGTCATGAAGCTATCGTTCGCGTGCATGGTGGTGATAACCAGGTGCCCCAAGTTCCCGGCGTCGACCACGCGGCGCGTGTCTTCGGGGCTACGCACCTCACCGATAAACATCACGTCGGGGTCGAGACCCAAGGCTGCATAAAGAAAGCTCTCAAGATTCACTCCGGAAGGAATATCTTCCTCGGTTTGAATGACGTTATCCATCCGCTCTTCGATTTGCTTCTCGTAGGCAATCACGTTCTGGCCGGGGCGCTGGCCGCGACGAATCATCAGGCGGCAGGCGGTGGACTTCCCGCTACCCGTGGGGCCGGCAAAAATAATCACGCCCTCTTCAAAGCGCATCAGTGCGTCGATTTTATCAATCGTTTCCTGCGAGTAGCCGAACGTTTCCATCTGGCCTTCAAATGGGCGCAGGAAACGCATGGCGATTTTGGCCGTGTTTTCCAGCGTAATCGGCTGCGTGGTGTAGCGGATATCGACGCTTTGGCGGTTGGTGAGCTCGAACGTCATCCGGCCATACAGCGGCTTCTTGAAGTTTTCGGCACTGACGCCTGCCATGTGCCGCAAGCGGCCCACCACGCGGTCGTAGACTTCCATCGGCAGCGCCACCAGCTCTTCCAGCTCGTTATCGATACGCGCCATAACCGTGGGCTTGCGGTTAAGAATCTCGATGTGCAAGTCGGATGCGCCGTTTTTGTAGGCCGTGCGGATAATCTCATCCACCAAGCTTATCACCGCGTCGTCGTTCCCCGCGTTCAGCTGCGCGTAGGCGTTTTCCACCAAAAACTTGAGGCTGTGCCCCTCGCGCTTGTTCATCCGCTCGATCGCGCTTTCGATGCTTTTCGGCGTGGCCCACACAAATACGTGGCTGTTTTTGCGGTTGCGCAACAAAATCTCGCTGTGCAGGCGCTTATTGGGGAGATCGGATGCGGCCCAGGTGACGGTATTGCGGCCCAGCTCGATGGGGCAAGCCGTATAAAACTGCAAAAAGGCGCGGTCTATCCCCTCGACCTGGTGGGGTGTGACCTTGGCCATTTCTTCATCGTTTTTAATAGGATACTCATACGCCACCGCACGGTAACGCGACTGCTGGTTGTTCGTTAATTTCCCCGCCTTACCCAGCGCTTCGATCAGCTGGTCGGGGTCCTTCTGGACCGTGACCGGCAGATTATGCAAATCGGTGATCGAAATCACCCGATCGGCAATCATAAGGTCGACAATATCCATCCGTGCGCAGTCCAGCCCTGTTTCTGGCACAGATTAGCCGAATTCCCGGCCGTTTGCAGCACTTCGGCGCCATTCCGCTGGCCCCCTGTGGCTATGTGGCCACGTTGGAGGCATTGTGGGGCAACAGACTTCAGAGGCTTTACGTGGGGGGATTGTATGGGGTTCGCGCGCGCGTGGTAAGGCGGCGCGATGGGGAAGATGGTGGGCAATGAGAGATTACGCTTCGCGTTGGTCTCGGCCTTTGGCCTCGGCTCGAACTCCCTGACCCCCGGGGGTCGGGTGAAGAAGATGGTGGGCAATGAGAGATTCGAACTCCCGACCCCCTCCGTGTAAAGGAGAAGCTCTACCGCTGAGCTAATTGCCCGAGAACCGTATTCTGCACTCCCTTTGCGGGGAATGGGTGCCCGTTTTGTTTAACAAAACTGGCGGAAGCGACGGGACTCGAACCCGCGACCCTCGGCGTGACAAGCCGATACTCTAACCAACTGAGCTACGCCTCCGCGCTGTCTCACCTTGCGGCAGACGGGCGGGTTATAGATGGTGTGGCTGTGAAGGTCAAGCCTTGTTTGGCTTTTGGGTGCCTGTGCCCCGGGCTATTTCCGGCTTTTCTAGCAAATTCAACACGATTTCCAGCGCCATCTCTGCCGGCGGGCGTGGGGTTTCCAGCGCCGCAGCCACCTGCGCCAGCCCCTTGGCCACATACGCGGGCGGTTTGGGCGCCAGCATCGGCACCAAAGCCCGCGCCAGATTTTCGGGCGTGACCGCCTTCTGGATGAATTCGGGGTAGACAACATGGCCCGTTTTGCGGCCCTTTTGCCCCATAACCGGCGGGTTTATCACCACATTAGGCAGGCTGACGTAGGGGATTTTCACCAACCAGCGCGCCACCGCATAGGTGAGCGCATGCATGCGGTAGCACACCACCGCCGGCACCCCCAGCACCGCCAGCTCGAGATTGTTGGTGCCGCTTTTGGCCAGCGCCGCCCGGCAGGTGGCCAGGGCCGCAAAGCGTTGCTCGGCCACCACAACCTCAATCTGCTCGGTTTCGGCCCAGGGCGCCCATGCACGGCAGCGCGCGGCCGCCGCCGCATCGGGCACCACCAGCAGTGCGCCCAAGGTGGGCTGCAACTGCCGCAAGCGCCGGTAGGTGGCCAGCATGATTGGCCAATGATGCGCCCATTCTTGCGCCCGCGAGCCCGGCAACAGCGCCAGCGTGTGGCTGTGCGGCTGCGTGCGCCGCATCTGGGCGTAGGCCGCCAATTGGCTGACCATGGGGTGCCCGACATAGGTGGTGGGGAGCCCGGAGGCCGCGAAAAATGGCGCCTCGAACGGCAAGATGCTAAGAATATGCGTAAACAGTTTGGCCAGGCTATGCACCCGCCCCTGCCGCCACGCCCACACCTTAGGTGCCACATACTGCACATGCGGGACGCCCAGATGGCGCGTGGCCTTGGCCAAGCGCGCGGCAAAATCTTGGCCGTCGATGGTAAGGACCAGTGCGGGGCGTTCGGTTTCCACAGCGTGCGCCAAAACTTTCAAAGCTTTACGAATGCGCGGAATCGCGGGGATGACTTCGGCCAAGCCCATCACCGCGGCGGCCTCGGCCGGGGCTTTTTGCACCAGGCCGCGCGCCTGCATTTCGGCGCCGCCCATGCCGATAAACACCACGTTGGGCTGCACGTTCTGCCACGCCTCCATAAGGGCCGCCCCCAAGCGTGTGGCGCTGGGCTCTGTGGCCACCAGCATGATGGTGCGGGGCGATTCAGGCATCGGCGACCACAAGAAGCCCGTGCTTGTTGGCCCGCACCACGCATTCGCCCCGTTGCACCATCAGCGTTTTACCGGCTTGAATGGCGAGGCCGCGATAGCCATGTTCAATAAGCATATTCACGGTTTGCGGGCCGACCATGGGCAGATCGGCCAGCTCGGTTTGCAAAATTTTGGCCCGCTTGACCAGCCAGCCGCCCCGTTGCCCCGGCGCACGGTAGGCCGCACAGCGGCGGATAAGCTCGTCGGTGCCCTCGGCCGCTTCCAGCCCCAGCACCACGCCGCCCTGCACAATGCATGCCTGGCCAATATCGAGATCGCCCAGCACAGCCAAGGTGGTGCGGCCCAGTGCCATATCGGCCCGGTCGGCCTCGGTGGGTTTGCCCTTGCTCAGCAGGCCTTCCGGCGCCAGCACGTGCGGCGCCAAATCGGCCACGCCCACCAACGTGAACCCCTCCTCTTCCAGGAACGTGGTGACGCTGCGCAGCAACGCGTCATCGTGCCGCATAAGGGCACGAGTGAGGATTTTGAGGCCCGTGGCATCGGGTTTGAGGCTGAGAATATTGGGTTTGTTCACGTGCCCGGCCAGTGCCACATGGGTGGTGCCGGTCGCCTTTAGGTGCGCCACAATGTGCCCTATCTGGGCCAACCCAAACTCTTTCACCAGGGCTTCCGGCAACGGGTGCGGCTGCGGCTGGCCCGCAAACACCACCAGATTCACCGCCCAGCCCCGCTCGCGCGCGCCCTCGGCCAACAGGGACGGCAGCGGGCCGCCCCCCGCCAACACCGTGAGCACCACCTCGGCCGGGGCAGATTTAGGCATCGTCTTCCACCGGCGTGAGGCCACGCTGGCTTTCCAGCACAAAATCGGCCAACTGCTTCACTTCTTTCTGTTTGCTGCGGCGCTTGAGCTTGCGCGCACGCTCTTGCAGCGACAGCATCTCATCGGATTCTTCAAACAGAAAATCGTAGGCGTCATCGAGCGCGTGGATGAGCGTTTTTTCAAACCCACGGCGGCGCAAGCCAATTAAATTCAACCCCTTCAGCGTTGCCCGCCGACCGGCCACGCTGGCGTAGGGCGGCACGTCGTAATCGACCGCCGTATGGCCCCCCACGATGGCGTGCGTGCCCACCCGGACCCGCTGGTGGATGCCCGACAGGCCGCCGATGGTGACGTTATCGGCCAGCACGACATGCCCGGCCAACTGCGCATAATTGGCCAAAATACAGCCGTTTCCCACCACGCAATCGTGCGCCACGTGGCTGCCGGCCATCAGCAAATTATGGCTACCGACCACCGTTGTGCCTTTATCGGCTGCGGTGCCGATGTGCATGGTTACCCCTTCGCGGATATCGTTGTCGTCGCCGATGGTGAGCGTGGCTTGTTCGCCTTTGTATTTTCTATCCGGGCTGGGCTGGCCCAAGGATGCAAATGGGTAAATAACGTTGTTCTTCCCGATAGTTGTATGGCCCGTAACCACCACATGGCTGACGAGCCGCGTGCCCGCCCCCACCACCACATGCGGGCCAACCGTGCAAAAGGGCCCGATTTCGGCACTTGCGGCGATTTTAGCGCCTTTTTCGACCAGGGCGGTTGGGTGAATGTTTTGGGGCATATATGATACTTTACAGTGGTTTATAATGTGCTGTGACCAGCGCGGTAGTGGCCACATTCTGCCCCACTTTGGCGACGCAGGAAAAGCTCATCAGTTGACGGCGTTCGCCGGTGAATTCGACTTCGATATCAATGACTTCATCGGGCATGATGGGGCGTTTGAAGCGAAATTCTCCGCCGGCAAACAAATAGCTCACGGTTTTATCGGTAAAGCCTTTGGAAAGGCTGGTGAAAAGGGCACAGGCTTGGGCCATGGCTTCCAGCGTATAAACGCCGGGAACGACCGGATTGCCGGGAAAATGCCCGGAAAAGGTAGGGTCGGATGCCACAAACACGGTGCGTGCGGCGAGTTTATTGCCATCTAAACTTATGACTTCATTAATAAAAAGGAGCGGCTCGCGGTGGGGGATGAGGCCCTTGATGGCTGATACATCGAGTGGAAAAGTGTGCAAAGCACCTGACATGGCTGGCAATTTACACGATTTCTTCGGCCAGGCCAAGGAAGGGATTCGCGGAATCTTCGACCTTTTTATCCCCTTCCGGGCGGCGCTGCGGAGTGCCGGCAGAGGGCTGCGGCGGCGCCGGTTGCCGCTTGGCCCCTCCCCTCACCTTTGGCGACGGTGCCGCCTCGGGTTCGGCGGCAGGGGTGGCCAACTGGGCGGGAATTTTTTGGACCATATTGCGGCTTAAGCGCGCCATGATGGCCATCTGCTGGCGCCACTGCGTGATGGGCACCGCCGGAACCCCCGCCACCACGCTGCCGCGCTGCGGCACCGACTTGGTAACCCCCGAAAATGCCGCCACCATACATGCCGGAGCAATTTCCAGGTGGCCCGCCACCCCCACATGCCCCCCCAGCACGCACCACGCCCCGATACGTGCGCTGCCCGCGATACCGGTTTGGGCCGCAATACGAGTGCCGGTGCCCACATGCACATTGTGCGCAACTTGCACCTGTTTATCGATTTTGACGTGGTCTTCTATCACCGTGTTGGATAACGCCCCGGCATCGATAGTGCTGTTGGCGCCGATTTCGACATCGGCGCCAATGCTAACGCCGCCGATGTGGGGGATTTTCACCAATTCGGGCTCGCCATCGGGGCCCATACCCTGGGCAAAGCCAAAGCCATCTTGCCCCACCCGCACGCCCGGATGAATACGACAGCGCGGGCCCAAGGTGCACTTGGCCAACGACACATGCGCGCCCACCACGCTTTCGGCCCCGACCACCACCCCCTCGCCCACCACGGCGTGCGGGCCGATATGGGCCCCGGGGCCAATTTTGGCACCGGCATAAATAACGGCGTAGGGTTCGATGCGCGCGGTGGGGTCTATCTCGGCCCGCGACGACACCACCGCAAACTGCGACACGCCCGCCACCACCGGCGGTGCAGGGTAAAACAGCTGCAACGCCCGCGCATAGGCCACATAGGGTTGGCTGCACACCAACGCCACCGTGCCCGCCGGCAACAGCGGTGATTCCGCCGCGCGCACCAGCACCGCCCCGGCCCGCGTGTTCTGCGCGGCTGCCTTATAGGCTGCGTTTTCTAGAAAGCTTAGGTCGGCGGGGCCGGCCTCGGACAGAGGTTTGATGGCGTGAAGCTCTTTTTGCCCACCTTCGGCGGGGGCCGGAATACCAAGTTGGGCGCACAGGCTGGCGACGGTAAACGGCATGCCCCCAGCCCCGCCTCTCGCCCTATTTATCGAGCACGGCGTTGGCGCGCTTGAGCACCTCGGCCGAGATGTCGGGGACATTGGCCCCGGCAAAGAACACCATGCCTTTGGGCAACACGACATCGAGCTTTTGCTCTTTGGCAATCTGTTCGACCACGCCGCGCACGGCCTCGGCAATTTGCTTGCGCAGGCGGATGTTTTCGTCATCGAGCCCTTGCTGGATGTTTTGCGCCTGCTGGCGGAATACCGACAAATCTTTGGCGAAGCCTTCCTGAGCCTGCTTGAATTTATCGGCCGCCATCACCGCTTGTTGATCACGCAGTTGCTTTTGCTTTTCAAGCAGAGGCTTTTCCATCGCATCGATGCGGTTCTGGGCGTCCTTGACCCGGCCTTCCAGCGTGCTGGCCGCGCGCTTGGCCGCATTGGTGCCGGCGATAACTTGCGGCGCATCGAACACCGCCACCTTCAGTTCGGCCCAAGCGGGTGTGGCCAAAGCCATGGCCAGCGCGAGACCTGCCAGATACGTTTTCATGCTCTTATCTCCCCATTATTCTGTTGGTTAAAAGCGTGTGCCGACTGCAAAGTTGAACACCTGAGCACGGTCTTCGGAGGCCTTGACCACCGGGAACCCGAACTCGATACGCAAGGGCCCGATGGGGCTGCGCCAATTGAGGCCGGTACCCGCGCTGATGCGGTAGGTTTTGCTATCGATAACATTCGCATTGGCGCTGTCGAACTCGGACACCCAGCCGCCATCGGTGAAGAATACACCCTTCACGCCCATTTCGGACAGCGCATTGGTGATTGGGAATGACAGGTCTATGTTGTGACCCAGCATGTATTTACCCCCCAGCGCGTCGCGCGTGGTGCGGTCGCGCGGGCCGATACCGCCGTATTCGAAGCCGCGCAGCATGTTCTGCCCGCCGCCCATGTAATGTTCATACAGGGGGAGACGGCCGGACAAGGCCTCGACCGCGCCGACGCGGCCGCCGGTGGTGAGCACCCAATCTTCCCACACCGAATAGGTGTAGCTGCCGTTCACGTTCAGGCGCAGATAGTCGATATCGGAGCCGAAACCGCTGTATTCGCCGCCGGCGCTGAGGCGCGTGCCGCGCGTGGGGTTTATCAGGCTGTCGCGGGTGTCATACGTCCAGGTGTTGCCCAAGGCCAAGCTGTTGCGGCTGCCGGTTTCGGCCTTCACGAACTGCGAGGCGGCGCTGCCGACGTTCTCGATTTTGGTGTCTTTGTAGCCCAGGCGGATATCGTTGCGCGTGAACTCGTTCAGCGGGAAGCCAAGGCGAAGTGCGCCACCATTCACGCCGGTGTCATACGATGACTCGTCCTGATAATCGGTTTTGGTGTTGAAGGCATCGACGCCGAGCGCCAGTTGCTGATCAAGGAAATAGGGCTCGGTGAAGTTCACGTTAAAGTTCTGCTGGCGTTGGGACAGGGAGAAATCGACCCCCACTTCTTGCCCTTTACCCAGGAAGTTGCGCTCTTTCACGTTGGCGGTGGTGAGGAAACCATCGTAGGTGGAATAGCCCGCGCCCACGTTGAACTCGCCAGTGCTTTGCTCTTTCACCTTCACGTTGAGGTCGACGCGGTCGGGCTGGTCGGATTCGGCGCGTTGGACATCGACGTTCTCGAAATAGCCCAAATAGGTCAGGCGGTCGCGGCTACGCTTAATCTTTTCCGACGAATAGGCATCGCCCTCGGCCAGGCGCATCTCGCGGCGGATGACGTTATCACGCGTGCGGGTGTTCCCTTCCACGTTGATGCGGTTGACATATACCCGTGGCCCCGGTGTGACGTTGTAGGTTATCCCCACCGTGCGCGCGCCTTCATCCTTCGTGTAGCTGGGTTGAATATCGAGGAAGGCAAAGCCTTTGCTGCCCAAGGTATCGATAAGTTTGTCGGTGTTTTCATCAACGCGTTTGGCGTTGAACAATTCGCCCGCTTGCAAGGTGACATCCTTTTTCATCGCCGCAATATCAAGGCCTTCGGCTTCGGCCTTCAGGGCGACGTCGATCGGGCCAAAGTTATACTGTGGGCCTTCGAATACCGTATATGTCACCACGAAATCCTTGCGGTCGCGGCTGAGTTCGGCCACGGCGGAGGTGATTTGCACGTCGGCGTAGCCGTGGGTGAGGTAAAAGCGGCGCAGCAGGTCTTTGTCGTTTTCCAGACGTGCGGGGTCGTAGCTGTCGGCTGTCGACAAAAAGCGCCACCAGGAGCTGCGCTTGGTGGCCACGACGGTTGCTAAGTCGGAATCGTTAAACCGCTTGTTGCCGACAAAATTGATTGTGGCGATGCGCGTTTTTTCGCCCTCGGCGATGTTGTAAATCACGTCGACGCGGTTTTGGTCGCGCTGGATGAGCTGCGCCTTCACCTGCGTGGTGTAACGGCCCCGCGCACGATAGGCCCCTTGCAGCGCCTGGACATCGGACTGCACCTTGGCAGGGCTATAAATGGCGCGCGGCTTCAGCTGCGTGATTTCCTCGAGGCGTTTGGTGTCGACATCTTCGTTGCCCTCGAATACCACGCGGTTCACGAGGGGATTTTCCACCACCTTGACCGTAACCGCGCCGTTGCTTTCCGTGATTTCTACATTGGAAAACAAGCCCGTGGCATACAAGCTGCGCACAATGTTTCCGGTTTCGGCAGGGTTGAAATCTTCGCCTTCCTTGAACGGCAAATAGGTGCGCACGGTGGCGGGTTCGACCCGCTCGTTCCCGGACACGGCAATGCTGCTGACGGTAACGGCCCACGCCGGCACCGCCAAAGCCGCCAAGGCCGCGGCCAAACCACTGGTTGCCTTGAAAAAGGAAAATACGCGCATGGGGGAC
The DNA here is from genome assembly GCA_947464215.1 of Pseudomonadaceae bacterium. GTDB lineage: Bacteria > Pseudomonadota > Alphaproteobacteria > UBA2136 > UBA6156 > JADCGN01. The sequence continues at coordinate 22,184 of CANHVX010000001.1, forward strand.
TGCTTCTCTTGCATTGGTGGAGCCAGACTAACCTCCACCCTCGTGCGAGGCAAGCGGTTGCTTAGCGCTGAGTGCCTGCTGTGGCGGCAGTTGCCGATTCTGCGCGGGGAGACAGCCAGCCAAACCGCTTGATATCGTTGAAGGTGGACAGCAAAAACAACCCCACAATACACGCTAAACCCACGCGAAAAGATATCTCTTGCGCACGCTCGCCCAAGGGGCGGCCACGGAGTTTTTCGAGAGCCAGGAACACCAGATGCCCGCCATCGAGAACAGGAAGCGGGAATAAATTCACCACAAACAGGTTGATGGAAATAACCGCCATAAACATGCCCAGCGCATAAAACCCGCTGCTGGCCGTTTGCCCCGTAAGATTGGCGATGCCCAACGGGCCCGTAAGATTGTCGGCCCCGATGGCGCCTATCAACAGTTTCCACAGCGATTTGAGCGTGAGCGCCGTGAACTCATACGTTTTGGCCGCCGCTGCCGCCACCGCCCCGCCGACCGAATGGTTCACCACAAAGGTTGTGCCCGCCGGGCTTACCCCGATACGGCCCACCGTGTGCGTATCGCCAAAGACATCAACATGTTCAACCACCTTGGGTGTGACCGTAAGATTGACCAATGCCCCCGCACGTTGCACCCCCAGCACCAAGGGCGTGCCTGTGTTCTGGGTAACCGTGGTTTGGAAATCCTCCCAGCTGGCAATGGGCAAGCCATTGATGTGGCTAACCACATCGCCTTGCTGCAACACCCCGGCTGCGGGCATCTCGGGCACAAGGGCGCCAACTTCGGCCTTCATTTTGTGCTCGCCGCCCAGCATCACCATGAGCAAAATGACAAACCCCAACACCAGATTGGCCAAGGGGCCCGCGCTTATCACCCAGGCCCGCTGGCTGGCCGTTTTGGCCATATAATGCCCCGATTGTTGGCTCTTTTTGCTCGGCTTCAGGTCTTCCTGACCCAACATTTGCACGTAGCCGCCCAGCGGTATCCAGCCGATTTGCCAGCGGGTGTTGTGTTTATCGACCCAAGACACCAAGGGCCGCCCAAAGCCAATGGCAAACCGCTGCACCGTGATACCCACGCTGCGCGCCGCCGCGTAATGCCCCCACTCGTGCACAAAAATAAGCAGGCTTAACACCAGAATAAACAGGACAGTGGTAAAGAGAAACGCGCCGTAGGGCAGCATTTGCGCGGCCTCGGCGAGGCGGGAAAGAATATCGGTGGGTTCGGCAGAGACAGGATTCATGCCCCGACTCTACGGGAGGATGGCGCGCACGAAAACAGAAATCTGCCCGATATTGAGCAGGATTTATGCGGCGACAGACAGAGCCTTGGCTTCGGTGGCTTCGGCGGTTGCCGTGGCTTCTGGCACCGCGCCAAAGCGCCGCGTGCGTTGCGTAAAGCTGGCTAATGCGGCCTGCATGTGTGTGTTGCCGAAATCGGGCCAGAGCACATCGGTGAAATACAGCTCGGCGTAGGCGCTCTGCCACAGCATGAAGTTGGACAGGCGCTGCTCGCCCGCCGTGCGCACGACCAAGTCGGGCGCGGGGATACCGGTGGTGTCGAGCGCGGCTTCCAGTGCCTCGGGCGTGGCTTCGACCCCCTGCTGGGCCAGCGCGCGCGCGGCGCGGGCAATTTCATCGCGCGCGCCATAATTGACGGCAAATACCGCCGTGATTTTGGTGTTGTGCGCGGTGGCCTTTTCGGCCTTATCCATAATGGTGCGCAGGGCGAGCGGCAGCTTGCCGGCGGGGGTTCTATCGCCAATAAACTTCAGCCGCACGCCGTTCTTCACCAGAGTGGCCAAGTCGGTGGTGAAATAGGTTTGAGCCATCTCGAACAAGCCATTCACTTCCTCGGAACCACGCTTCCAGTTTTCGGTGCTGAAGGCATAAAAGGTGGCGTAGGGCACGCCGTATTGGGCCAATTGTTCCAGCACGCGCTGCACGGTTTTCACGCCCTCGGCGTGGCCCTTCAAGCGGGGCAAGCCCTGGCGTGTGGCCCAGCGGCCATTGCCATCCATAATAAAAGCAACGTGTTGGGGAATGGCAAAGGACATGGGCGTGACTTTTACGGGCCGATTGTGCGTTGGTGTTAAACCGTGAGAATGTCTTTTTCTTTGGCGACAGCCAAGTCATCAATCTGTTTGATGAAGGTTTCGATTTCCTTTTCCACCTTTTCCATCTCGCGCTTGGCGTCGTCTTCGCCCAGGCCCTCGTCTTTGTCCTTTTTAATGGCATCCATGCCATCGCGGCGGATGTTGCGCACGGCAATTTTGGAATCTTCGGCATACTTGCGTGCCAGCTTGACCAGCTCTTGGCGGCGTTGCTCGTTCAATTCTGGCAAGGGCACGCGCACCAGCTGGCCATCGGCCGCGGGGTTTAGGCCCAGGCCTGCGTCGCGGATTCCTTTTTCCACGGCGGCGACCATGGATTTATCCCACACGTTCACCGTCAGCAGGCGCGCTTCGGCAACACTCACCGTGCCCACCTGATTGAGCGGCATTTTGCTGCCGTAGGCATCGACCATCACGGGCTCTAGCAGGGCCGTGCTGGCGCGCCCCGTGCGCAGCCCCATAAATTCGTGCTTCAAGGACGCGATGGCGCCTTCCAGGCGGGGGGTAAGGGCAGACATGTGTGTTTTCCTCTCGTTATGGGCCGCACCATGGCCAAAGGCGGGGATGGCGTCAAGCCCAACCTTCGTTTAGGATGCCCTTATGCATCGCCGCCGCTCCTCTCCGCCCCGTGCGGCCCAGAAACACAAAAACAAAGCCTTACATGCCGACAAAGGCCCTGCCCTGCGCGGCTATGTGCCCCCCGCCCACCCCGCCTTTGTGGTGGCCGAAGTGGCCGAGGTGGGCGCCAGCCTGGTGGCCCGCGTGCTGCACAAAGAGCTGGCGGATATCCCGTTCCGGCTTGATATACCACGGGGATTTGAGGTGCGCGCCGGCGACTTTGTGCGCGCCACCCCCCACCCCCAACAGCGCCAGCTTTTGCAGGTGGAGGGGCTTATCCCCCGCAGCAAAGCCGCCATTTATGCCGCTATCGGCACCCACGGCTTGCGCGAAGACTTCCCCCCCGAAGCCCTGGCCGATGCCGCTGCCTTCCCCGCCTTCACCTGGCCCGACAGCGACCGCACGGACTGGCGGGATGCGCCGTTTATTACCATTGATGGCGAAGACGCCCGCGACTTTGACGACGCCGTATGGGCCGAACCCCACGCCGACGGCTGGCGCGTGCGGGTGGCCATTGCGGATGTAGCCCACTATGTAGGCCCCGCCCAACCCCTTGACCACGAAGCGATTTTGCGCGGCAACAGCACCTACTTCCCTACCCACGTGCTGCCCATGCTGCCCGAGCGGCTTTCCAACGACCTGTGCAGCCTGCGCCCTGATGTTCTGCGCCCCGTTTTGGGGGTGGAATTCCATCTGGGACGCGATGGGCAGCTGGGGGGGTATGCGTTCCATCGGGCCGCGATTATGAGCCGCGCGCGGATGACTTACACCGCCGTGCAAGCCTTTTTTGACCACGGCCACGGCATCCACACCAGCGCCGTGCTGGACAGCCTGCGCGCGCTAAACGAGGCCTTTGGTGCCCTGCTGCGCGCCCGCCAAGCCCGCGGCGCCCTTGACCTTGAACTGCCCGAAACAAACCTTGAGGTTGACCACACCGGCGCTGTGGCCGGGATTGGGTTACGCGAGCGATTGGCGGCCCATCAGCTTATTGAAGAACTCATGATTGCCGCCAACGTGTGCGCCGCGACCGCCCTTTCCAGCGGTGCCACCAACACCCTTATGCGCTCGGCCAAAGGCAAAGGCGTGGCTGGGCTTTACCGTATTCACCTGCCGCCCAGCAAAGAAAAAGCCGAAAACCTACGCGCCGCCCTTGGGCCCCTGGGCTTTACCCCCCCGCCGCCCAACGCCTCGCCCGCCGCCTGGGCCGCCCTGGCCCGCCGCGTGCGCACCCATGATGCCGCCCCTACGCTTCAGCGCGCAATTCTTCAGGCCCAAATGCAGGCCCGCTACAGCCCTGATAATGAAGGCCACTTTGGCCTTGCCCTGCCGCTTTATACCCACTTTACCAGCCCCATTCGGCGCTATGCCGACTTGGTGGTTCACCGCGCTTTGCTTACGCTTATGCGGCGTGAGAGCGCCGCCCTGCCCGACACCGATGCCCTGGCGCGCGTGGCAGGGACGATAAATATAGGCGAACGGCGCAGCCAAATGGCCGAATGGGACGCCAAAGACCGCATGGTGGCCGATTTTCTGCGCGCACGCACCGGCGAAACCTTTGCCGCCACCGTGGTAAATGTAGCCCCCTTTGGCTGTTTTGTGAGCCTGGATGGCATCGCCGAGGCGCTGTTGCCTAAGTGGCATTTAGAGGATTGGACCTATGTGGGGGGGCTCAACTGCTTCCGCCGCACCCGCCATGGCAAAGGCACCCTGCGCGTAGGCAGCCGCTTGCCGGTGCGGCTGATTCAGGCCGATTTTGCCAGCGGCAAGCTGACCGTGACCCCCGCCGACGCCCCCGATGACATGGCCCACCCGCACGGCGCACCCCACCGCCCCCGCCGCCCCCACCCCGCCCGCACCCGCCGCCGGGCGCCTTGACAGCCCCGGCCCGTAAGGTTAATGAGAAAACCAACCGGCGTGTGCGGAAATATTGACGTGCCCGCGTGATTGCCAACCCCCAAGAAAGCCCAGCCCATGGCCAAGACCACCCCCGCCACCACGCCAAAGGGCCCCTCTCTGGGTGAAAAATTGGGCTCACTCCCCAAATTTATGCGTGATGTGCGCGCCGAAGTGAACCGTGTAACCTGGCCCAGCTTTGCCGACACCCGCCGCATGTCGATCATGGTTTTTATTCTGGTGACCATCGTGGCTCTGTTTTTGCTGGTGGTTGACCTGACCATCGGCGCCGGACTAAGCGCCATATTTGGCCTGACATTCTAAGATTTTTGACAAGGAGCCCCCCCCATGAGCGCAACCAAAGCCGAAAAAGCCACCGCCAAACGCCTGGCTGCTGGCCCCAAAGAGCATACATCTGCCCCCAAAAGTGGCAAAAATAAGGCCGCCCCAGCCCCAGCCAAGGCCCCCAAAACCGTGAAACCCAAAGTTTCTAAAGCCAAAAAACCCAGCACCGGCAAAGCCGCCCCCAAAGGCAAACAGGCCGAAACCCGCCTGGTATGGGCCCCGCAGCCCGTGGAAGGCGCCAAGTGGTATGTGGCCCAAAGCGCCAGCAACTACGAAAAGCGCGTGCAAACCCTTATCCGTGAAGCCGTTCTGCTGCAAGGCATGCAGCGCTTTGTGGAAGATGTGCTTATCCCCACCGAGCCTGTGGTGGAAGTGAAAAAAGGCGTGAAAGTAACCGCCGACCGCAAATTCTTCCCCGGCTATGTGCTGATTAAGTGCAACCTGACCGATGCGGTGTGGCACCTTATCCGCTACACCCCCCACGTGACCGGATTCCTGGGCAGCGAACGCGGCAAAAAGCCCTTCCCCATTTCCAACGCCGAAGCCGAGCGCATTCTGAAAGTGATGCAGCATGGCACCGAGAAGCCCAAAAACCTTGTCTCCTTTGAAGTGGGTGAAGCCGTGCGCGTGAAAGATGGCCCGTTTGCCAACTTCCAAGGTGCCGTGGAAGCCATTGACGAGGAAAAAGAACGCCTCACCGTGGCGGTTTCCATCTTTGGCCGCGCCACGCCGATTGAGCTGGACTTTAACCAAGTGGAAAAAGCCTAGTTCTTTTTCTCCGATTCCGGCCCCTGCGGGGGCCGGTTTTTGTTAGAACAGATGCCACCGCTCTGATATACTCTGGCGTCAACCCTCTCCTCCCTTTTCCCGTGACGCCATGGAGGCCTGTGCTCCGATGTTACGCGCACCCTTGACCATCGCTTTTGCGGCTCTCACCCTCGCAGCAGCCCAACCGACGCCTCTGCCCAAGACATCGTTGCCGCTGCCTTGGCGCACCCAAGGCATTCTGCTGGTGGCGTATCTGGAAGACCTGCGCTGCCCCGCCCTCTTCCGCACCGAAGTGGTGTTTGCCAACCTGATGCGCGGAGGCTTTCTGCGCGTGACACTCGACTGGAAAGAAGGCCCCGTGGTGAACGAGGCGCCCACCGTGCTCAGCCACTGGCTGCGCCCCCAAGGGCCCTGGCCCACCGACATCTGGGTGCACCACGTGAATGGTGGCGCCTGTGTTCTCAACGATTAGCCGCCCCCTGAAACATTTCTGGGGGCGGCCATTTTTCCTTTTTTAAATGGCCCAGGCCCACATCATCTGCCGTGCCACCCCAAACACCGGCAACAAACACCAGCCCAAGGCCATAAGCGCAAACACAAACCACAGCAGCACCCACACGATTTCCGGCACGATGCGCGTGATGTTGTGCAGCTCGGCGCCATCGCCCACATGTTGGCCATCGATAAGGTGCAAGGGCGCGCGGATGGCGTTCAGCATCACGAATATCCCCATGAATTGCAACACATAGGGCAGCCCGTAGGAGGGAGGCACCAGCAACGCCGCCGCATAGACACCGCCAATGATACCCAAAATGATGATGGTGCTGAGATTACGCGCCCAAAACAGCAGGGTAAACACGATAAGCGCCAGCTCGACCTTCAGCCAAAACGCGGTGCCGATGGTGCCCAAATTATAGCCAATAAGAAACAGCCCCGCCCCCCACAGCGACGCCCCCGCATACCCCGCCAACAGAATGAAAAACGACCAGCCGCCCCGCGTGGTGCAGCTGCCGCTGCCGTTCCAGTTCAGGTTCAGCTTCACCACCTGACCGCCGGTGAGAATGGCCACCAGCCCGTGCGACATCTCGTGATACAGCGTTTCCGCCCATTTCAGCGGTGCGCTGATACGGCTTTGGCCAAGCACCAGCGCCGCCGCCACCATGAGGATGATAGTGACGGGTTCGGAAAACATGGGCCCGCCTCTGCCACTCCGACTTAGGCCAACAATTCTTTGAGAATCGCATTGACCCGTTCGGGGTTGGCCTGGCCTTTGGTTTCCTTCATCACGTAGCCGACAAAGCTGCCAAAGATGCGCTCATTTCCGCCCTTGAATTTCGCCACGGCATCGGGGTTGGCGGCCACCGCCTTTTCGCACGCGGCACGGAGCGCCCCCTCATCGGAGATTTGGGTGAGGCCTAAAGCGGCAACGATGGCCGCAGCTTCGCTCCCCTTCTCCAGCATTTCGGCAAACACCTGTTTGGCGATTTTGCCGCTGATGGTGCCTTCGGTTATCAGCTTCACCAACCCAGCCAGTTGGGCCGCGCTGACAGGGCTTTGCTCGAGGCTAATCTCGCGTTTATTGAGTGCGCCAAACAGCTCGCCCATCATCCAGTTGGCGGCCAATTTGCTCTCGGCGCCGGCGGCACGCATCTGGTTGAAGTATGCGGCGTAGGTGATATCGGACGTGAGCAGCGTGATGTCTTCGTGGCTGAGGCCCAGTGCCGCAAATTCTTGCGCCAGCACATCGGGCAGTGTGGGCATGGTGGCTTGCACGCGGGCGATACGCGCGGGTTCGATGCGCACGGGGAGCAGGTCGGGGTCGGGGAAGTAGCGGTAATCGTGCGCGTCTTCCTTGCTGCGCAGGGTGCGGGTTTCCTCGTTGTCAGGGTCCCACAGGCGGGTTTCCTGGCTGACGGTGCCGCCTTTTTCGTAGATTTCCACCTGGCGCTCGGCCTCGTGCTGGATGGCGTGCATGATGTGGCGGATGCTGTTCAGGTTCTTGATTTCGCAGCGGGTGCGGAAAGGTTCGCCCGGTTTGCGCACCGAAATGTTGGCGTCGCAGCGGAGGTTACCTTTTTCCATGTCGCCATCGCAGATGCCCAACCAGCGCAGCAGCGTGCGCAGCTTCTTCATATACGCGCCCGCCTCTTCGGGGGTGCGGAGGTCGGGCTCGCTGACAATTTCCATGAGTGGCACGCCGGCGCGGTTGAGATCGACGTAGCTCACGTTCACGGGGCCTAAATCGTGGATGCTTTTGCCGGCATCCTCTTCCAGGTGCATGCGGGTGATGGCGATGGTGCGCGCGGGCTGGCCTTCCACTTGGATTTCCAGCTGGCCGCCCTTCACAATCGGTTCATCGTATTGGCTGATTTGGTAGCCTTTGGGGAGGTCGGGATAGTAATAATTCTTCCGCGCGAACACGCTGGCCGGGTTGATGGCGGCGCCTATCGCCAGCCCCAGCTTGATGCCAGCCTCGACCGCGCCTGCGTTCAGCACCGGCAACATGCCGGGCATGCCGAGGTCGATCTCGTTCGCCTGCGTGTTGGGTTCGGCGCCAAAGGCCGTGCTGCTGCCGCTGAACAGTTTGCTTTTGGTGGTAACCTGGGCGTGAACCTCGAGCCCAATCACCATTTCGTAGCCGTGCGGAAGTGCCATGGCGCCTTACCCTTTTTGTTCGTTTACGCGCCCTTAACCCAGCGCACCGTGGCCGCACCCACGCGCGCGCCGAATGCGACTGCGTAGGATTGGTCTTCCGCGTTCGGGTTGGCTTCGCCAGCGGGGGCGTTGTCGCTTTGCGCCATCAGGCCAATCCAGCTGCCAAGGCGGTTGTGGCCCTTGCCATCGCCGCTGTAGGCGCTGGGCCAGATACCCTGGCTGACCCACACCATGCTGTGCTGGGCGGCAAACACAGATATGGTGTTCAGGGTGCCCAGCTTATCGCCGCTGAGGCCACCGCTGTTGGTAAAGCCTGCCGCCATTTTGTCTTTCCAGGCCTGCGCAAACCAGGGCTTGCTGGAGGCATCCATAAACGCCTTAAATGGCGCGCTGACGGAACCCATGTAGGTGGGGCTGCCGAAAATGATGCCATCGGCCTTGGCGAGGTGGGCCCAGAGGTCGTCGGAGAGTTCGGCGACGTTGTGTAGGTCGGCTGTGCAACCGGCCGACGTGACGCCTTCGGCCACTTTTTTGGCCAAAACTTCGGTGTGGCCAAAGCCGCTGTGGTAGGCGATGCAGATGTGAGGCATGGAGGTTTCCTTTCGGGTTGGTGGTTCGGGTTAGCTTTTAAAGGGAATGGTGAAGGCGCCGCGCAGGTGCTCCCACGCGTGGGCGACTTGGAGGATTTTTTCCTCGCCCCAGCGTGGGCCGAGAATTTGCAGGCCGATGGGCAGCGCAGTGCCCTCTTCGGCCCCCATGGCGCAGGGCACGCTGATGCCCGGCAGCCCCGCCATGCTGGCCGGAATGGTGAACGCATCTTCCAGATACAGGCTTACGGGGTCGTTCGCCTTGGCACCGATTTTAAACGGCAGGCTGGGTGCGGTGGGGCAGAACAGGACATCCACCTTTTCAAAGGCGGCGGCGAACTCGTTCGCGATAAGTGTGCGGGCCTGCATGGCCTTGGTGTAATAGGCGTCGTAATAGCCGCTACTAAGCGCATAGTTGCCGACCATGATACGGCGCTTGACCTCATCGCCAAAGCCGGCCGTGCGGCTGTTGGTGTAGGTTTCGACCAGATTTTTGCCCTCGACACGGAGGCCGTAGCGCATGCCATCGTAGCGGGCGAGGTTGCTGGCGGCCTCGGCGGGCGCCACGATGTAATACGCCGCCACCGCATAGGGGGTGCTGGGCAGCGAGATTTCAACAATCTCGGCGCCTTGGGCTTCAAACGCCTTGGCGGCACCAAGCACGGCCGTGCGGATTTCGGGGTTTAACCCTTCGATAAAATACTCTTTTGGCAAGCCAATACGCAGGCCCTTGATGTTCAGCTGGCCCAATGTTTGCGGCCAGTTGGGGACTTCCAATGGTGCGCTGGTGCTGTCTTTGGGGTCGTGCCCGGCGATGGTGTGGAGCATCAATGCGGCATCTGCCACCGTGCGGCCAAACACGCCGGCTTGGTCGAGGCTGCTGGCAAAGGCCACCATCCCCCACCGTGAACAGCGGCCATAGGTGGGTTTGATGCCCACGGTGCCGGTAAACGCGGCAGGTTGGCGGATAGAGCCGCCAGTGTCGCTCCCCGTGGCGGCAAAGCATTGGTAATCGGCCACCGCAGCCGCACTGCCGCTGCTGCTGCCGCCCGGCACGCGGGCTTCATCCCACGGGTTTTTGGTGGGGCCAAAGGCACTGTTTTCGCCGCTGCCGCCCATGGCGTATTCGTCCATGTTCAGTTTGGCCACATTCACGGCGCCCGCCGCCCACAGTTTGGCGGTGACCGTGCTTTCATACGCGGGCACAAAGTTTTCCAGCATTTTGCTGGCCGCGGTGGTGCGGATGCCCTGCGTGCAGAACAAATCCTTCACGCCCACGGGCAAGCCCAGCAGCGGTTTGCCCGCTGTTTCGCCTTTGGCGATGGCGGCATCGGCCGCTTGGGCCTGGGCCAAGGCGGACTCGGCGGTGATGGTGAGCGCCGCATTGAGCCCCTTGCGGGCTTCTAACCGGGCCAGCGACGCCTGAGTGAGCTCGGTGGCGGAAATCTCTTTGCTGCGCAGTTTTTCCAGCGCCTGGGTGGCCGTAAGGGTGAGAAGATGTTGTGACATAGACTGGCCCCCCTACTCGACAATCCGGGGCACAACGTAGAAGCCCATTTCGGCTTGCACGGCGCTTTTTTGGAGGTTCTCGCGGTTGTTGGGGGCGGTGACTTTATCCTCGCGCTCGGGGGTGCTGGGCAGGTTGCTGGTGCTGGTCATCGGCGGCACGCCCTGGGTGGGAAGCTCTTGAATTTGGGCCACAAAGCCTAAAATGCTTTGGAATTGGGTGCGGAAGGCCGCCAGCTTTTCGCCATTGAAACTAAGGCGGCTGAGGGTGGCCAGTTTCTGCA
>CANHVX010000002.1 GCA_947464215.1 Pseudomonadaceae bacterium
CGGCACGTGGTTGTGCCCTCGGCGCGCGACAGTGGCGGGGCCGCGTCTGCGCCGCCGAGCGCCCCGGTTATTGATGCGGCCACAGAGGCCGCCCGTGCCCGCGCTGCTGCGCTGTTGGGCGATGATGAATTGGTGGACGCTTTGAAATAAGTTCAAAACGTTCTAGATTGCACCAAAGAGGCATGACACATGAATGATAAACAAAACCTGAATTTGGAAGACCTTGGTGCGGCCAGCGGTGGCGCAAAGGGCTCGGAAGCTGGCCTTGAGGCCGTTTATGATGTTCCGGTGACCGTGAAAGCGGTGCTGGGAACAACCTCGATGAATATTTCGCAATTGCTGAAGCTTGGCCGTGGTGCCGTGGTTGAATTGGACCGCAAAGTTGGCGACGCGATTGATATTTATGTGAATGACCGCCTGGTTGCCCGTGGCGAAGTGGTGATTGTGGAAGATAAGCTGGGTGTGACCATGACGGAAATTGTGAAGTTGGCAACCTAAGGACGCACGGCATGCATATTGCCAATTTTATTGCCCTGCTGACTGGCATTGTGCTGGTTGTGCTGGCGATATCGATTGGGGGGCCCTTGCAGGCCTTTTTGGATGTGCCCTCGTTGATGATTGTGGTGGGTGGCACGTTTGCCGTTGTGCTGACATCTTTTTCCCCCACCGATATGCAGCGCACGTTTGCCTTGGCCATGCGCGCCCTTGGCCACGGCCAACCTGCCTTCCATGCCCTTGGCAAACACCTGATTGTGCTGGCCAAAAAAGGCCGCACCGACGGGCTTTTGGGGCTGCAAAAAGATGCCGCCAGCGAACCCCACCCCTTTTTGCGACAAGCCCTGAGTTTGGCGGTGGATGGTGCCCCGTTTGATGTGGTGGAAAAAATCCTCTTCCAAGACACCGCAAGCCTTCTGGAACGCCAAGAGCGCGCCTTAGCCTTGCTGCGCCGTGCCGCCGATGTGGCCCCCGCCATGGGGTTGGTGGGCACCTTGATTGGCTTGGTGCAGATGCTGGGCTCACTCTCTTCGCCCGAGGCCATTGGCCCGGCCATGGCGGTGGCGATTTTAACAACGTTTTATGGCGCTGTGATGGCCTATATGGTGTTTACGCCCCTGGCTGCCAAACTGGAACAAATGAGCGCCGACGATGTGTTGCTACGTAAACTGATGGTGACGGCGGCGCTGAGTATTATTAAACAAGAAAATCCCCGTCAGCTCGAGCTTTCGCTGAACAGCCTGTTGCCTCCTGCGCAGCGGCTGAGTGTGTTCCGTTAAGGCGTTTTCCTCGTTCATGCCCGCTTCCGCCGTTGCGGATGCCGACGATTTTTGACAGTATGACGCCATGTTTGTGCGCTTTGGGCCTTTGCCAGATCTCCCCCGCGATGGTGTTGGCGTTGACACATTGCCTGCGTTGATTGCGCGCGTGGGGGCAGGGGATATGGGCCTTGTAGTGTGCGCGCCGGCCGATGTGGGCGAGGTGGTTCAGGCCCTGCGCGACAACCGCTTGGTGGCCCACGTTGTGGCGGTTGGGCCCCCCACGCCTGCTTTGGGTGCCAAGGCTATCCGGCAAGGTGCGGTTGAATATCTGACCGACCCGGTTGATGTGCGCGTATTGGATGCGCTGCTGCGGAAATATGCGCCCGCCGCCCCTTTAGGCCAGGTGATTGCCGGTGACCCGCGCACCCACGCGTTGCTTGGCGAAGCTGCCCAATATGCCGCAAGCCATGCCACCATTTTGCTGCGTGGCGAAAGTGGCTGCGGCAAAGAGGTGATGGCCCGTTATATCCATACCCACAGCCCCCGCGCCGATAAGCCCTTTGTGGCCGTTAATTGTGCGGCTATCCCCGAAAATTTACTGGAAAGTGAATTGTTTGGGCACACCAAAGGTGCCTTCAGCGGTGCGGTAGCCGACCGCAAAGGCAAATTTGCCCTGGCCCATGGCGGCACCTTGCTGCTGGATGAAATTTCGGAGATGGACCTGGCGTTGCAAGCCAAATTGTTGCGCGCTATTCAGGAAAAAATGATTGACCCCTTGGGCGCAGATAAGCCCGTGCCGGTGGATTTCCGCCTGGTTGCCACCACCAACAGGCGCTTGGAAGAGTATGTTGCCGCTGGAAAATTCCGTGAGGACCTTTACTTCCGTTTGAGCGTGGTGGTGCTTGAATTGCCCCCCCTGCGCGAACGGGTTGGCGATATAGCCCCCTTGGCCGCCCATTTTTTGCGCCAGCATGCCCACGCCAATGGGTATGCCGCGACCCCTGCCTTGGCACCGGACGCCCTGAGCAAACTTGAGACGTGCTACTGGAAAGGCAATGTGCGGGAATTGGAAAATACCCTCCACCGTGCCTTATTGTTGGCCGGGGCTGCGGCGACACATATTGAGGCCGGGCATATCATCCTTTCCCCCATGAGTTTGCAGCATATGCCGGTGAGCGCCAACAACACCAACGCGCAGGCCAGTGTTTCGCCGCTTGCCTCTCCGTATGCGGCGGTGGCGGCGGCCTACAGCACTGGCGGAGCTTCGGCCACCTTTATACCCAAACGCTTGGCCGATTTGGAGCGGGATGCGTTGCTCTCGACCCTGAACTACACCCAAGGCAACCGGCAATATGCTGCGGATTTGTTGGGGATATCGGTGACCGTATTGAGTGAAAAAATGGCGGCTGTTGGTTTGGCCTCTTAGGCCTTGTGCCGGTTGGCCTTCTTACACGTGTTTGAGCAGTTCGGTGGTGAGCGTGGTGCGTTCCCACGGGAAGGTCTCGGGCCCCATGCTGCCCGGCTCGCGCCCAAAATGGCCGCCTGAGGCTGTGGCAAGGTAGATGGGTTTGGCCAAGCCCAAATGCTGCTGCAGGCCGCGTGGCGTGAGCGACAGGCTTTGGCGAATGGCATGCTCGAGCGCCCGGTGTGGCACCTTGGCGGTGCCGAAGGTTTCGACATACAAGGCCAGCGGTTCGGCCACGCCGATGGCGTAGCTTAGTTGAATTTCGCACCGTTGGGCCAACCCTGCGGCCACGATGTTTTTGGCCAGATAGCGGGCAGCATAGGCAGCCGAACGGTCGACCTTGGTTGGGTCTTTGCCGCTGAAGGCCCCACCCCCGTGGCGCGCGGCGCCGCCGTAGCTATCGACAATAATTTTGCGTCCGGTCAGCCCTGTATCGCCCGCCGGGCCGCCCAGCACAAAGCTACCCGTGGGGTTGATAAGCATGCGCGTCTGGTTATCGATCCAGCCCGCAGGAAGCACGCGTTGCCAGGCGTTGAAGATGGCATCCTCGAGGTCGGCCATCGACGCTTCGGGCGCATGCTGGTGGCTGACCAACAGGGTGTGTGCGCGCACCGGCAGGTGGCCTTCGTATTCCAGCGTAATCTGGCTTTTGGCATCGGGCCGCAGCAGCGTGTTGCCGTTTTGGCGCTGCTCCGCCAATTCGCGCAGCACGGCGTGTGCGTAGTGAATGGGCGCGGGCATGAGCGATGCGGTTTCGGTGCAGGCATAGCCAAACATCAGGCCTTGGTCGCCCGCACCTTCGCTGGCACGGCTGCCGGCATCGACACCCTGGGCAATTTCTGCCGATTGGGTGTGCATGTGGTTGAGAATCGCCACACTGGCGCTATCAAACCCCGTATTGATGCCCCCCGTATAGCCGATAGTGGCGATGGTGCGGCGCACGACCGCTTCGATGTTCGCCATCACCTCGGCCGTTGCCGGGCTGCGCGTTTCCCCCGCCAGGCAGACAAAATCGGTGGTGACGAGCACCTCGGAGGCCACACGGGCGTGAGGGTCTTGTGCCAAGAATGCGTCGAGAATGGCGTCGGAGATTTGGTCGGCGACTTTGTCGGGGTGGCCGGCACTGACGGCCTCGGAGGTGAAGAGATGGGATAGGCTCATGCCCCTTTGATAAAACGTTGCAGCCCTTGACGCAAGCGCTCTGACCGTGAAATGGTGTTTTCTATCAACCCATGCCTGCCGCTATGACATTGCCACCCCGTTGGACGTTCCGCCTCATGGCCCTTGAAAAGGGCGTATGCCGCGTTGCGGGCACTGTGATGGTGGAAGATGCCAACCAAGATACACCCTACGCCTATAGCCCCCATGCCCTTGCGCGCGCCATACGCACCGCCCTTGCGGCGGCCGTGCCCCGTGTGCCCGCCCTGCGCCGCCGCCGTGGCTGGAGTTTTTCGGTGCGGTTGGTGGGCGAAGCGGAAGCCCGCGATTTTAACGCACGCTTTCGCGGCAAAGATTATGTGCCGAATGTGCTGAGCTTCCCGTTGGATGACGGGGATTATCTGGGTGACCTTGTGGTGTGTGTGCCCGTGCTGGCCCGCGAAGCCCAGGCGCAGCACAAAACCATGGCCGCCCACGCCCAGCATCTGGTTGTGCATGGCCTGCTGCATCTGCTGGGCTATGACCACCTTGCGCCCGCCGAAGCCGACGTTATGGAAGCCCTTGAAATCCGCATTCTCCGTGATGTGGGACTTCATAATCCTTATATTATGCCCGATGGAGAACAATCATGATCTTGAATATGTTACGTGAACGTGTGCGCGCATTTTATCTGCGTAGTTCCAAGATATGGACTGTGCTCCCGCATGTTGAGGTGTTGCATGACCTTTTGGGGGTGATGATCGCCCACTCTGGCGACAAGGACAGGCCTCTCCGCTTGGGCCGCTACGCCCGCGAACTGGTTGAAAACGCCTTGGCCTTTGGCGAACTGGTGGCTGATGACGTGGCGGTGCCCCGCGCGGATATTGTGGCGATTCCGGAAAAATCTAAATTTTCCAAGGTGGTGAGTATGTTCGCCAAAACCTACCATAGCCGCTTGCCCGTGATGGGCCACGACATGGACGACCTGAAAGGTTTTGTGCTGCTAAAAGATGTGGTGGCGTATGTGGGCAAAGAAGACACCTTTCAGGTGAGTGACATCTTGCGCCCGCTTACGTTTGTGCCAGAAACGCTCCCTCTGCCCAAAGTGTTGCAGGTGATGCGCCGTGCCAAAGTGCCGTTTGTGATGGTGGCCGATGAGTTTGGTGGGGTGAGCGGGTTGATTTCGCTCAAAGACATTCTGGAGCGCCTGGTGGGCAATATGGACGATGAAAACGTGGCCCATGATGAAGCTTTGGTTAGCCTTGGCCAAAACCGTTACCGGGCGCGGGGCGACATTGAACTGACCCAGCTTGACCGTGTGCTGGGGACGCGGTTTTGCCAATTGGCCGGTGACGATGTGGTAACCCTAGGCGGCCTGGTGATGCAGGTGGCCCATGTTATCCCCGCCAAGGGCGAGCACGTTGCATTGGGTGATGGGTGGCTTATAACGGTGGTGGAGACGGATGGGCGGCGTATCTTGCGGGTAGATGTGGAGCGCACAAGCTAGCCCATGGCCCCGATGAACCTGCTTACCGCATGGCACCGCCTGGGAAACTGGCGTTGGCCGTTGAGCGGTGCGTTGCTTACCCTGGGTTTTGCCCCGTTTTTTGTGTGGCCGCTGGCGCTGGCCAGCGTGGTGGTGTGGATGGTGGCGGTGCAGCATGCGCCTACCCGGCGGGGTGCCGTGTGGCGTTCATGTGCCTGGGCCATGGGGTGGCAGGTTTCGGCGTTGTATTGGTTACCTTGGGCGTTTTACCGTGATAGCGACAGCCTGCTGTTTGCGGCGTTGGGGGGAGGGGCGGCGGTGCTGGCCCTGGCCTGCTATGGCGCCCTGGTGCCGATGCTGGCGGCGGCCCTGGCCTGGCGGTTCCGCACCCATTTTCCAGCCTTTGGCGCCATTCTGATAGCGGTGTGGATGGTGTGTGAGGTGCTGAAAAGCCTCTCGCCCTACGGCTTCCCCTGGTTGCCCTTAGGGGCCGTGTGGGTGGGGGCACCGATGTTGCTGCAATTGGCGAGCGTGGGTGGGGTTTATCTGCTTGGGCTGTGCATTCTGGTGATGGCCGCCCTGATAGCAACCTGGACGCCCCGGGGATGGGTTTTGGCGGCATGTGTGCTTGCATTGGTGGCGGGTTTTGGCGCGGTGCGCCTGCGGGGGGCACCCGATGTGCAGGCAGCCCACGGGCCTGTTGTGCGCATTGTGCAGCCCAACATTCAGAGCCAACACAAATGGGACCCCGTTTTGCGCTGGCGTTATCTGGCGGAAACGCTTGATGTTGGTCTGGCCACGGGGGTGAGCCAAACCCTACCTGCCACGGTGGTTCTGCCGGAAACGGCGGTGGCGTTTTTTCTGGCACAGCAGGCTGATGTTCAGGATTTTATTGGCCGCCGCACGCCCGATGGTATGGTGTGGTTGAGCGGCACCGTGCGCCGCGACGAAACCCTGGCCGGCCCCCGCTTTTACAACAGCATGGTGGCGATTGACGATGTGGGCGTGCCGGTGGCCAGCTATGACAAGCATATGCTGGTGCCTTTTGGCGAATTTATCCCCTTACGCTCTGTTTTGGACATGTTGCCGCTGCCGCTGGCCCTGCGCACGCTCAGCCAAAGCCGCTTGGATTTTACCCATGGCCGCGCCTTCAGCTTGTTGCCCACCCCGGCTGGGCCTGCAGCCGGGCTTATTTGCTATGAGGGCATCTTCCCCCTGTTTGCCGCACGCCAAGCCCAAGGTGCCCGCTGGCTGGTGAATGTAACCAACGATAACTGGTTTACCGGCACCACCGCCCTTTACCAACATGCCGCGTTGGAAGTTCTGCGCGCCGTGGAAACCGGCCTTCCCCTTGTGCGCAGCGCCAACACCGGGCTTAGCCTGGTGGTTGACCCCTATGGCCGCGACATTGGCCGCATGCCGGTTGCGAAAACTGCGTTTTTGGATGTCTTTTTGCCAAATGCAAAAAACCACACTATATTTATGGGATTGTTGCGCGTTCTATCCCTTATTCCGTGACATGTTTTGCCGGTTTATGTATTCTTTTTAATTGTTTTTGTATGACAGTTGCGTTATTCATTTTCTATGAGCCGTCAATCGGACCCTATTGACCTGCATGTGGCCCAGCGTCTGAAGCTGAGGCGCAGCCTGATGGGCTTCACTCAAGACCGGTTGGCACAAGCCGTCGGCGTAAGTTTTCAAATGGTACAAAAATACGAAAAAGGCGAAAGCCGCGTGGGGGCCAGCCGATTGATGAAAATTGCCGAGGCATTGGACATTCCCGTAAGCTGGTTTTTTGAAGGATTTCGCAACCCGAGTATGGTTTTGGCGGAAGAAGCCCCCGTTCTGGATGATGAGATTTTTAGCCGCCGCGAAACCATGGAAATTTTAAAAGCGTATTACGGGCTCCCGGAAACATTACGTAAACACGTTCTGGGCATGGTGAAAGGCTTGCAAAATGGCCCCGATAGCTCTGCGGATGATGACCTTGAATCTTAAATAAAAATAAGCATTTTGCGGCCTATCGGCCTTTTTTTATAACATTATTCATCGAGTTTGAGGTTGAGCTGGCGGTCGCGTTCGGCATAGGCTGTGGTGATGCTGGAGACCAGTGGGTGGCGCACCACATCGGCCTCGCGGAATTTGATGATGTCGATATCCCGCAGCCCCTCGAGCGTCTCCATGGCATCGCGCAGGCCATTGCGCGTGCCACGGGGTAGGTCGCTCTGCGAGGTATCTCCGGTGATAATCATCCGGCTGCCTTCGCCTAGGCGGGTTAAAAACATCTTCATTTGCATGGGCGTGGTGTTCTGCGCCTCGTCGAGCAGCATCACGCTTTCCTTGAGGGTGCGGCCGCGCATGTAGGCGAGGGGGGCGATTTCAATCTGCCCGGTTTCGCGCATTTTTTGCCATTTTTCGCGGCCAAGGGTGTCGTCGAGGGCATCGAACAGGGGGCGCAGATAGGGATCAATTTTTTCCTCGAACGTGCCGGGCAAAAACCCCAACCGTTCGCCCGCCTCCAGCACCGGGCGGGTTAAGATGAGTTTCTTCACCTGCCGCGAGACCAGCAATTGCACGGCATAAGCCGCCGCTAAAAACGTTTTCCCCGTTCCCGCCGGGCCCACGCCGAACACGAGGGTGTGTTTGTGTAATGCGGCGACATAGCGCGTTTGGGTGAGGCTGCGGGGGATAACCTTCACCTGCGGCGTGTTGATCATCGTTTCGCCCTGCATGATATGTTTGGGGCGCAGGTTGGTGTCGAGCAGGCCGTCGGCCAGGCGCAGGGCTGCCTCGACCTGCGCGGGGCTTATCGCCACCCCTGATTTCAACAAATCATACAGATCTTCCAACACGTGCTTGGCCTGCTGAATTTGCTCGGCCGGGCCAAAAATGGCCACCTGATTACCGCGCGCCACCAGCTGCACCCCCAGCGTATCTTCAATAAGTTGCAGGTGGCTGTCTTGTCGCCCGCATAATTCGGCCACCAACTGGTTGTTGGGAAATGTAATTTGCAGAGGACTGGAAGGAGATGGAGAGGTGCTCATTGGTGTTACTTTAGCAGGCATACATGGCGCGGCAAGTGCTAAAGCTATGTGCTTCAGGGTTTAGCCCGTTGATTCACCCCGCTTTGCATCGTGTGCCGCTTTGAGACGCGCCACACCATATGCCCCACAAGCCCGATAACGCCGGCCATGGCAGGAATATTCCAGCCCGCCAAGCTTAACCCAAGGAGCTTAAATGTTTCTTTGTCGCAGGGCACAATGTGGGTGCTGCCGATGGCGGCCAGCAGATTCCCCGCTTCGGACAACGCCGCTTGCCCCGCCGCTGTGCAGCTGGGCGGAAACGGCAACCACTGGTGCTGGGCCGCAAATTGCCACACGGCAACCCCCAAACCCGCCATAGCGGTGGCCATGATGGCCGCACCCCACAGGCGTGGCCATGTGCCACTAAGCCCCGCCAAAGCCCATAGGCCAATCGTGGCGTGGGCATAGCGTTGCCAGAGGCACATGGGGCAGGGCTTGGCGCCAAAGACGTGTTCGAGCACATACGCCATGCCTAAAAAGCCCAGCATGCCTATGGCTAACAGGCTAAAGACAATACGGGGTTCTGAAAGGGTGATGTGTCGTGGCATGGGGGTATTCAGCCATAAAAAAACCGGCAACACCAGTTGCCGGTTTGGCTGATAGGCGTTTATTTACAATTCCCTTTGTTATCAGCTGCAAAACGCGATGATGCGCCGCAGGTTCTTAGGGTGTTAATGCTGCCGTTGAGGTCGGTAAGATATTTGCTGAGTGTGGCTGAAACGGAAATCGCAACCGCCTGATTCACCTGATTGACGGCCATGTTGCGGTCGGTCGAGCCGATTGCCTCTTGGGCATGTGGCGCGGCTGTGCAGGCAAGCCCTGCCACGATGATGCCAAAACAATACTTTACGTGTGTCATATTCAGGACCCTCCATCTTTATATATCAGGCTATGCTAAAATTCCTGACGGGGGAAGATGTGTTGTGTGTGCAGCCCCCTTAACCCCGTAAGGTGACGGATGGTGTTGAGGTAAGAATTTGAATTAATGGCGCAATTACCTGGTCTATATCGGCCTCGGACAACGTTTTTTCCGTGCTTTGCAACGACAGGGCGATACCCAGCGCATAGTGCCCCTCGGGCACGCCGGCGCCGCGGTAGACATCGAACACTTCGGCATCCAACACCAGATGTTTAGACACATTCTTGCTGTATTTGCTGATGGAGGCCATCATTTCAGCCGCAGACATGCCCTCTTTCACCACCAACGATACATCGCGTTTGACCGGCGGGTAGGGGAAAGGTTGCCAGGTTTTTGGCTTGTTTTGCAGCTTCAGGAGCGGGTCTAGCATGATTTCAAACACCGCCAAGGGCCCGGCACTGGCGGGTATGTTCTGTTGGGCGCGCAGCGCGGGGTGAAGCTCGCCAAAGTGGGCCAGCACAAACGGGCCCACCTGCAGCGTGCCGCTGCGGCCGGGGTGATAATAGGCCGGTGTTGTGCCGGTTACTGTTCCGCTGCTTACGGGGGCTCCGAGAGCCTCGAGCACGGACATGGCGGCGGCTTTGGCCGTGAAGACATCGGGGGTTGCTTCGGCCTGCTGCCAGTGGCGCTGGCCCGTGGCCATGATGACCCCGGCGGCGCTCAGCTGCTCGCCGCTGGCATGATACACCTTACCAACCTCGGCCAATTTGGCCGTTGCTTCGGAATTGGCATGGTTTTTCCCCACGGCCGCCAACAGCCCGGGCAGCAGGCTGGGGCGCATGGTTGTCATATCGGTTTGGGCCAGCGGATTGACGAGTGTGAGAGGTTGGCTGGTGTGTGGGTTGAAGGCGGATGCTACCTCGGCGCCGATGAAGCTGTAGGTCATCGCCTCGAGGAACCCATGCTGGGCCAGCGCTTTGCGCGCTTTGCGGTCGAGCTCGACCGCGCGGCCATCGACCGCAAATTGGCCGGGCATGCTGGTGGGCAGCTGGTGTGGCACCGTTTCGTAGCCCACCACCCGCAGCACTTCCTCGGTGATATCTTCCGGTGTTGCCATATAGGTGCGCCAAGTGGGGGGCGTAATCAACCATCCTGTCATGATTGGTTTGACCGTAAATCCAAGGCTTTCCAGGATCTGCTGCTGATGGTTATCGGCCACGCCGATGCCGATGTAACGCGTAAAAAAAGCCGGATGATAGCGGATGGGTTCGGGGGCTGCGGGCCCGGCGCCGGCGGTGGCCATCAGGCCCACTTTGGTGTGGGGTGTGCCCGCCCATTCCTGCAGGTAGGCGGCGGCCATACGCAAAGCGTGTTGGGCCATGGCGGGGTCGGTTCCGCGTTCGAACCGCTGGCGGGCATCGGTATGGATGGCGTGCCGTTGCCCGCTGAGGCTGATGGTGGGGCTCTCGAATACAGCCGCTTCCAAAATGATGCGGGTCGTGGTTTCAGAGACCGCGCTGTGGGCGCCCCCGATGATGCCCGCGAGCCCTTGAGGGCCTGTTTCATCGGCGATGACAAGATCGTGCTCGGTGAGGGTATATGTTATGTCGTTCAGTGCGTTGATGTTTTCGCCTGTGTGCGCCATGCGGGCGGTGAGAGGGCCTTTGATGTGTGCGGCATCGTAGGCGTGCATGGGCTGGCCCAGCGCCAACATGAGGTAGTTGGTGACATCGACCACGGCATTCCGCGGTGTAACCCCCACGGCACGCAGGCGTTGTTGCACCCAGGCCGGGCTTGGTGCGTTGGCGGCCAAGCCTTCGATTGGCAACAGATTTAGCTGTGGGCATGCCGCGGCTTCCACCTGTGCCACGGCGCTGGGCTGGGCGTTGCTGCTGAAGGTGAGCGCAGGCTGTGATGTGAGCGTGCCAAGCCCCAAGGCCGCCAGTTCGCGCGCCAAGCCCAGATGCGAAAAACAATCGCCGCGGTTGGGGGTTAAGCTGACATCGAGCACCGTTTCGGCGGGGGGCAGCACGCCCGCCTCTTCCAGCAAGGTGCCGGGTTTGGCGGCGGTGGCGATTTCCCAGATGCCGTCGTGCTCATCGCCCACACCCAACTCCTTCACCGAACACAACATGCCGTGGCTTTCGGTGCCGCGAATGGTGCTGGTTTTGATGGTGAAATCGCCGGGCAAAACAGCGCCCGGCAAGGCCACCGCCACCGTGATACCGGCCCGTGCATTGGGCGCCCCGCACACAATCTGGCGGGGGGCATCTTCGCCCGCATCGACCATGCACACGCCCAGTTTTTCCGCATTCGGGTGCGGCACCCGGCTGAGCACATGGCCCACCACCACCTTGGCCAACGGCGGCCGCGTGCTGTGAATGCCTTCAACCTCGTGGCCCAGCTGAATGAGGCCGCGCTCGATTTCGGGCGTGCTGATACCGGCGTTGACGGTGATGAAATCGGACAACCAAGACAATGCTATTTTCATGGGCTAAACGTTAACGTTTTTTGGCGCTTACGGCAACATGCCGCCCCCCTTTTGCCCGAGAAAATGTCTGATAAAAAAGGGGCCCCTTGAGGAGCCCCTTTGACATACAACGGGAACTATTTGTTCATCGGGGTGAGATCTTCACCGCAGTTGATGCCCTTGTTCCAGCACTCTTTTTTGTGGGGTTCGAGGGGATCGGGCTGAACGCAGCTGGTGCTGGCCATGCAGGCGGTGAGGGTGAGGGCCGCAGCGGCCGCGAGGATCAGTTTGGTCATGGGGTCGGTTCCTTATTTCTCTTTTGTGTGACGGTGAGGCTGCTGCTTAGGCGGCAGACACGGGCGCTTTGCCATATTGGCGGAGGAAGGCGGCGTGGCTCTCGTAGAACAACCTGAGGTCGGGGACACCATACTTCAGCATGGCCAGCCGTTCAACCCCCGCCCCAAAGGCAAAGCCGGGGTGTTGCTCGGGGGTGAGGCCCCCCACCGCCAGCACGTTCCGGTGCACCATGCCGCAGCCCAATAACTCTATCCAGCCGCTGAATTTGCACACCCGGCAGCCACCGTTGCTGCCCGTGCTGGTTTTGCAAAACGGGCATTGCATGTCGAGCTCGGCACTGGGCTCGGTAAAGGGGAAATAGTGAGGCCGCAGGCGGGTTTTGAGCTGCTGGCCAAAAAAGAGGCGTAAAAACTCGCTCAGCACCCCCGCCATGTGGGCAAACGTGGTGCCGGGTTCCACCATCATGCCCTCCACCTGATGGAATTGGGGGGTGTGGGTGAGGTCGTAATCGCGGCGGAAAACCTTGCCGATGCCCATCACACGGAAGGGAGGCTTGTGGGTTTCTAGCGTGCGCACCTGCACGTTGCTGGTTTGTGTGCGCAGCAGATAGGTTTTGCCATCGGTGTTGAAGGGGTTGAGATAGAACGTATCTTGGTCTTGGCGGGCGGGATGGTGCGGGGGCAAATTCAGCTTGGTGAAGTTGTAGTCGTCGGTCTCGATTTCCGGCCCATATGCATGCACAAAACCGAGGGTGCGCAGGGCGGCGGCGATCTCTTCCATGGCTGCGGTGAGGGGGTGAATTTTGCCTTGCTCGTAGCGCGCGGCGGGCAGCGTGACATCGACCTTTTCGGTGGCTAGGCGGTGCGCCAGCGCAGTCTCTTCCAGTTCGGTTTTGCGGGCCTGAATGGCCTCGGTTATCGCTTGTTTTTCCACATTTAATGCCGCGCCGCGCGCTTTGCGCTCTTCGGGCGGGAGCTTGCCCAGTTCCTTCAGCTGCTGGGTGAGGCTGCCATTGAGGCCCAAAACCCCGATGCGAATCTCTTCCAGTGCGGCCAGCGTGGCGGCCTGTTGAATGGTGTGCAAGAGTGTGCTCATACCCTGCGTTATACGTGGAATAGCGGCATAAAAAAAGCCCCCTTGGCGGGGGCTTTTTGGCGACCGCATGTTATTGGGCGGCCTTAACCTTGGCCACGATGGCCTTGAAGGCGGTGTTTTCAAACGCAGCCAGGTGGGCCAAAACCTTGCGGTCGACCTGGATGTTGGCCTTCTTCAGCCCGTGAATGAAGGTGCTGTAGGTCAGCCCTTCAACCCGGACACCGGCGTTGATGCGCTGGATCCAGAGGCTGCGGAAATCGCGCTTTTTGGCGCGGCGGTCGCGGTATTGGTAGCGCAGCGCTTTCTCAACCTTTTCAATAGCTACACGGAAGCAGCTTTTGGCGCGGCCGCGGTAGCCCTTGGCCAGGGCGAGGATTTTCTTGTGGCGGCGGCGGTTGCCGGCACCGTAGGCGGAACGGGTCATATTCGTGGCCCCCCTTATTCGGCGGCGGCCGGTGCGGCCGCGGCTTTGTTAATGAGATTCTTCAGGAATTTGGAACGCTTGCGCTTGGCGCCGAGTGAGGGCACCAGTTTGTTCACCTGTTCGAAGTTGCTATCGTGCACGTAGGTTGTGCCTTGGCTCGTGCGCGCCTTTTGTCCGCGCTTGGACAAAAAGTGGCCGTGGGCACCCTTGGAACGCACAATTTTACCGTTCGCCGTTGCCTTGCGGAAGCGTTTGGCCGCAGCTTTACGGGTTTTGAGCTTGAAACCAGCCATAGGGTTGGTCTTTCCTTGCTTTCTCACCCCCTCAAGGCGTATGCGGCATGCATAACTTTTGGGCCCGGGCAGTGATGTGTATGGCAGCTTTTAGGCGGAAAGGGGGGAGGTGTCAAGCTTTTGTAAGCACGGATAGTAGGTTTTTCAGCGTATTGCGCAGTTGGGACCGCGTGACCACGGCATCGACCATGCCATGGTCGCGCAGATATTCGGCCGTTTGGAAGCCCTCGGGCAGCTGCTGGCCGATGGTTTGCTGGATGACCCGTGGGCCGGCAAAGCCTATCAGCGCCTTGGGTTCGGCCAGATGCACATCGCCCTGCATGGCGAAGCTGGCCGTTACCCCGCCCGTGGTGGGGTCTGTGAGCAGCACCACATAAGGCAAACCGGCCTGTTTGTGCGCCAAAATAGCGGCCGTGGCGCGGGCCATTTGCATCAGCGAATGGGTGCTTTCTTGCATGCGGGCCCCACCCGAGGCCGGGATGGCCACCAGCGGCATGTTGTGCGCAGTGGCATACTGCGCGGCGGCGATGATGGCTTCGCCCACCGCCCGGCTCATGCTGCCGGCCATAAAGGCAAAATCGAGCGCCACAACCACCACAGGAAGCCCTTCTACTGTGCCGTGGGCGGCCACGTAAGCATCGGGGCGGCCTGTGGTTTCTCGCGCTTCGTGCAGGCGGTCTTTGTACTTCTTCCGGTCGCGGAAATGGAGCGGGTCTTCGGACACATTTGGCACGGCGATATCGGCGTATTCGCCGTCATCGAACAGATGGGCGAGGCGGTCTTCCAGCGCCCAGCGCAGATGATGGCCGCAATGCGGGCAGCAAAAGAGCTTTTCGGGCAGTTCGGCGGCGTAGATAAGCTGTGTGCAGCCGGGGCATTTTTCCCAGATATCGGCTTTAATTTCGCGCTTTTTTTCGGTTTTGATGCGTGGGCGGGCAAGGGCGGTGAAGAAAGACATTGCGCGCCATGTATGACACAGCTTGGGGACACTTTGAAGCCCCCTCTTTTATGTTATGCTTATCAATATTTTAAATGAATTACCTTGACATTTTGACGGGCGTGGAGTATGGTTTTTTTACTCGATTGGCGGTCTGGCACAGGAGGTGCCCATGCATGAACCATCGCAGCCGAAGATCACGTTTAACCAACTGCAACAACTCTGTTCGGGTGGGGGTTGGGTAGGATATTATTCCGACCAGGGGAAGTTCGGATTTACGATTCAATCGCTTCCCAATAATACGATCGTGTATTGGGGGGCGGCGGTGTATGATAACCCGCAGCAGGCCTTAGCCACAGGTGAAGAGGCGATGCGTTCCATCCGGCGGGTGGACGTGCGTGACATTAAGCGCCGCATGACCGGCCGTGTGGCCAGCTGGCTGATGGCTAGCCCACCCGGGCTGATGTTTGCCAGTGTGAACATCTGGCCCCTGGTGGAAGATGTGATGACCCGCCGATGAGAACATATCACCTTCTTCTCCTCCTCCGGCTGCTTTTGCCGTTTTTCTGGCTTTTTGCTCCTTGTGTATGTGGTTTACACAGCGTCGCAAAACCCTGCAAAAACCACCAAAATCTGCTCGGATGAGCGAAGATTGGGGCATGCTCTCGATGACTTCTACCCCCACGCGTTGAGCCGCCAGAATTTTTTCTGGCGGCTTTGCCTTTTGGCCCGGATATGATAGGGACTGCGTGTTCAACCAAATGGAGTTTACCCGATGAGTTTGAAGAACCTCCCCGCCGGCAAAGAGCCACCCCACGATATTTACGTTGTGGTTGAAAACCCTAAGCATACGCCACACATTAAGTATGAAGTGGACAAAGACACGGGCCTGCTTTTTGTGGACCGTTTTGCGCCGATGCCGATGGTGTTCCCGGCCCATTATGGGTTCATCAATAACACGCTGGGCGGTGATGGTGACCCTGTGGATGCCTTTGTTTATACTGATATTCCTGTGGTGCCGGGGGCGGTTATCCGGTGCCGGCCGGTGGGCGCTTTGCTGACCACCGATGAAAGTGGTGAAGACGCCAAGTTGGTGTGTGTGCCGCACAAGAAGCTGGACCCACGTTTTGAAAACATAAAGAATTACAGTGATTTGCCGGAGATTTTCCGGGGGCAACTGGAGCAATTTTATGCCCACTACAAGAACCTGGAGCCCGGCAAATGGGTGAAGGTGGCGGGATGGGCCGATGCTGCGCAAGCTGCTGAAATAATTGCTAAAGGTATTGCGGACGCCGCCAAATAAAGCGGTGTTTGACCCCCAAAACAGCACCCGGCCTGGGTGCTTTTTTGGGGCCAAACGGCGGCACTGGGGGCCGTTTTGACCCCTTTTTGCGGCGCCCAAGGGTGCTGGCAGGGTACTGGGACGGTGCTGGGGAGGTGCCCGCGCGGCACCCGTTGCCGCCGGCGTGACACTCACGCCGCCTTACGCTAGCATCACGTCATGATCCCCCTGACCGACAACAACCCCACCCATATCCCCCCTCTGGTGACGTGGTTGCTGATTGGGCTGTGTGTGTTGGTGTTCGTGTGGCACTATGGGGGCGCCCATGACCCCCATGCGCTGGTGCAGGCTTACGGGTTTATCCCCGCCTACACGCTGGGGGGCGAGCTGGACCCGGATTCTCTCTCGACCGGTTGGCAGAGCATCTTCACCAGCATGTTTATGCATGGTGACATTGCCCATTTGGGTGGAAACCTGCTTTACCTGTGGGTGTTTGGCGACAACATTGAGCAGGCGCTGGGGAAAGCCAAGTTTTTGCTGTTTTATCTGCTGGGCGGCGTGGCGGCCGCGCTGACCCAAGGGGCCCTGGACCCGGCCAGCACTATCCCCATGATTGGGGCCAGTGGCGCAATTTCGGCGGTGTTGGGCGCCTACTTGGTGCTGCACCCGCGCCAGCCGATTACGGTGGCGCTGCCCTATGTCGGCTTCACCCACCTGCCCGCGTGGGCGGTGCTGGGCAGCTGGTTTGGTTACCAACTGCTTTACGGATTGGCTGTGCCGCAAGATGGCGGCGGGGTGGCCTTCTGGGCACACATTGGCGGGTTTGTAGCAGGCGTGGTGCTGATTCTGCCGTTTGGGCCCAGGCGTGCGCCGCGGCTTTGGGAAGAGTAGTGATTCACACAGCTTTCATGTTCTAGTTCGGCCGTGGCACGGTGACGCGTGCCGGTTGGGCGTTGGGGTTGGTGCAAAAATTGCGGATGTAGGTGAAGGCCTGTTTCAGCTCGGTATTCAGTGGGCCAAACCAGGGCAGATTGGCGGGTTTGAGGGTGGATATCTCGGGCCAGATACCCTGGGCGGCCTGGGTTTGCGCAATGGCCGTGGCGATGAGCAGGTTGGCGTAGCTTTTATCGGATTGTTCCTGCCGGGCGGCGACCACCGCGAGGTCATTCGCCAAGGTGAGGCTGCGCACGCACAACGCCGCCTGCTGCGGGGACATGCCCGGTGATGACGGTGCCACGGGGGCGGGCCGTGGTGTGGGGGCCGGGGCCTGTGCGGCGGGCGCGGGGCCTACGGGTTGAGGTTGGGATGGGGGTTGGGGCTGGGGCAATGCGGGCGCGGTGGGTGCGGGTTGGGTGGGTGAGGCCGGCAGCACCGTGGGTTCGACCGGAATAACCGTGGGCGTTGGCAACACCACCGCCGCACCGCCCGGCGCCTGGCCGACGGGGGTTGAGGTGAGCAGAATATCTTTCCCCCCCTGCTGCATGCGCACCGGGGCCAACAGCAGCGGGGCGGCGAGGCATATGATAAGGGCTTTACGCATCGGTTTCGACCTTGTGAAAACGGGGTTGGGGGCCTTGGGGGGTGGAGACCATCTCCTCCCACTCGGCACGGGGACGACAAAAAACCTTGCCGCTGCTGGCCTGGATATAGACCATCTGCTCGGTGCCGGTGGCTTCCTGCGTGGCGGTGCACAGCAGCAGATACTCGGCCCCTTTGTAGTGGCGGTAGCGGGGCAGGGCGGGCATGGGCATGGCTACGATGCTACCCCATGCAGACGGCGTTGGGGAGAGCCTTTCTGGGCTTAGGGGCGGGGGGATTCGGGTTTTCGGATTATCGGATTATCGGTTATGGGGTTGTCGGGAGGGGCTTCGGTTTTTTTGGGGAGGTTCGCTCGAGATTGCCGCGCTTTGCTCGCAATGACCCACCCTCTGCTTTGGGGGCTTCGGTGGGGGTGGGTGTGCTTGGGGTGATGACAAAAGGACGCTATTTTGCCTGCGCCTATGGTGTTGTGGTTTTTGGTAGGTTGGGGGGTAAGGTTTTATGGTGGGGGGATAAAAAAACCGCCCTTGCGGGCGGTTGGATGAGGTGCGGGCCGCGTTATTTGTTGATGCGGGCGCGGAGCTCTTTGCCGCACTTGAAGAACGGCACACGCTTGGCGGGCACGCTGACGGCGGTGCCGGTGCGCGGGTTGCGACCCTTGCGGGCGGCGCGGGCACGCACGCTGAAGGCACCAAAACCCCGCAGCTCGACCCGGCCACCTTCGACCAGGGCACCGGTAATCTCTTCAAACACGGTGTTGACCAACTTTTCCAGATCGTCGGTCTTCAGGTCTGGGTGGGTGGCGGACAATTTGGTGATCAGTTCGGATTTGGTCATGGTTTTATACCCCCGTCGATGTTGTTTCAATTACCCTTATGGCGGCACCATGGCGGAAAAAGATTGCGTTGGCAAGAGGTTATGGGAAAATTGGCGCCCTACACGCCCGCACCCCCCCTGTGCGGCAAGGAGGCTTGCCTAGGCCACCCGGCGCAGATGCGGCAAAATGCTGACCACGTTGCCGCTTGCGCTGGCCTCATCGGCCGGTGGTGGCGGGGGCACCGGTTCCAGCAGCAAAGCCGCCCCGCGCTCGCCGGGCACACCATCGCGCGTGGGGGCATAGCCCGCGCGGATTTCCACCCCGTAACTGGCCGGGCCGAGCCGCTGCAACAGCATCGCCGACATCTGCTGCACCAGCGCATCTTCCACACGGCCATCGGCGTCGTGCGGGCGTTTGAGGCTCCAGCCCACACTGATAAGCGCCTGCGGCGCATAGGTGCTGACCAGCCGGATAAATTGCTCGGGCTCCATGGCCTCGGCCCCGTTGCGCCCGGCCAGCAGATGAAACACATCGGCGTGCAGCACCACCGGCGTTTCCATCTCCCAGGTGCGAATAATATCGAGCGTGGGTTCGACCGCGGCGGCGGTGTGCAGGTCGAGCTTCACGCCCTTGCCCGCGGCCTCGGCGGCGGCGAGCCAGGTGGCAACATCGAGCTCGGACGTAGCATTACGGTGCGTTTTGATGAGCGGTGTGGCATCGGCCCGGCCCATATAGACATCGGCCTCCAGCATGTGCAGCCCGGCCTCGGCGCATGCAGCTTCCAGCGCCGCCGGCGTGTTCACCCGGTGGGCCCATTGCAGCTGGGCAGGGCTTTCCAGGCTAAAATGGCGTGCGACGGACAACATGGGCTTCAGCATGGCCGTTCCCCGCCCGCATGACAAGGCCCAACCCGGCTTTATGCTGCGCTTGCCCACGCGGGGCGTGGCATTCTTGCGGGCCCCGCTAGGGGTTTATCCCCCGGGCCCCGCTGCCAAACATGGTGGGCCGCCGCGCCCCATGCGCCAGCAGCACGTTGGCGATGGCGAGGTCGTTATTGCCCAGCGCGATATCCATCGGCATCAGGCCGTTGCGGTCGCGCACATCGGCCTTGGCGCCGTTTTCCAGCAGCATCTTGGCCAGCTGGTAAAAGCCCCCCGAGGCCGCCGCGTGCAGGGCGGTGCGGCCCCCGACATCGGCCGCGTTGGGCGCCGCGCCCACCTCGAGCAGGGTTTTGCACATGGTTTGCAGATTCTTCCGCGCCGCCACCATGAGCGCCGTGTTGCCGAATCTATCGGCCGTGTTGGGGTTGGCGCCCTTGGCAATAAGCAAACGCGCCAGCGTGACGTTGTTGTTTTCCGACGCATAAAACAGCGCCGTTGACCCCTCGAGCGTGGAGGCGTCGGCCTTGGCGCCGCTTTCCAGAAGCAAGCCGGCCATGGCGGTAAGATTGGCCGCCGCCGCCCGGTGCAGCGGCGTTTGCAGATTGGTGGTGGTGGCCTCGATGTTCGCCCCGTTTTTCAGCAGCAATTCCACCGAGCCGGGTTGGTTGCTCTCGGCCGCTGCGTGCAGGGCTGTGCTGGAAAAAGCGTTGCGGATGTTGGGGTCTATCCCTGATTTGAGAAACGCGTTCAGCGCCCTTTCGTCGCCTTTGCGGGCGGCGGCAAAAAAGCCCTCGGAGGTGAAGGTGTAGCCTGTTTGGGCTAAAAATTTACGTTCCAGCAGCTGGGTGGCGCTGACGGTGGGGGTTACGCCCGAGGCGTAGCGGGAAATTTCTTCCGACGTGAGGGGGTTAAAGGTGTTGGCGCCCGTGCCCTCGGGGTTGGTGTATATGACCGGGCGGGGAGTGCTGCGCGTTTCGAAGATTTGGCCGGGGTAGGTGTTTTCATACGACGGTTTGGGCGGCGTGAGCGCGATGGTGGGGTTGAGAGGGTCTTCGGTGCCCAAGCCCGGTTTGCCCAGCAACAGCCACACCACCACACACGCCACCGCCGCCACCCCCGCCAGGTGAAGCGGGCTGCGGAGGAATGATGAAAAGCGCGTGGACATGGGCGGAGCCTTGGGGAAATGTGCTGTTTGAGGGTTTTTTGGTGCCGTTTGCGGCCTAGTTTGGGCGGGTTTGGCTTGACACGTCAAGCCCTGCTGGGCAGGGTGAGACCGAAAAGACAAGGATGTGTGCCATGACCGCGACGCCCGCCACCCCCCACGCCCCCGCCGGGAGCCTGCCCTTGAACCCGACCTATCGCACCCACATGTGTGGGGCCCTGCGCGCCGCCCATGACGGGCACACCGTGCGCGTGGCCGGGTGGGCCTTCCGCCGCCGCGACCACGGCGGCGTGGTGTTTATTGACCTGCGCGACACCACGGGCGTGGTACAAGTGGTGTTTAAGCCCGATGCGCTGGGCGCGGCGGCGATTGAGGACATCACCCACACAGGCCTAGAAAGTGTGCTGATGATTGATGGTGTGGTGCGCCTACGCGGTGAAGGCCTGACCAACCCCAAAATGGCCACCGGGGAGATTGAAATTGATGTGCGTGCCTTTGAGGTGCTGAGCCGTGCCGACCCGCTGCCCTATGCGCTGACCGATGACAGTGTGCCGGAAGAGCTGCGGCTTTCTTACCGCTTTTTGGACCTGCGCAGCGACGATGTGGCCGCCACGATGATGCTGCGCAGTGACGTGATTGCCAGCATCCGCCAACGGATGTGGGGCCTGGGGTTCCGCGAGTTCCAGACGCCGATTCTGACCGCCAGCAGCCCCGAAGGCGCGCGCGACTTTTTGGTGCCCAGCCGCATGCACCCGGGCAAATTTTATGCCCTGCCGCAAGCACCCCAGCAATTTAAGCAGCTGTTGATGATTTCCGGCTTTGACCGCTACTTCCAGATTGCGCCGTGCTTCCGGGATGAGGATGCGCGCGCCGACCGTTCTCCCGCCGACTTTTACCAGTTTGATTTGGAAATGAGTTTTGTGGAGCAAAAGGACGTGTTCGCGGTGGCCGAACAGGTGGTGGGCGGTGTGTTTGAGGACTTTAAAAACTGGAATGGCAACGGCCGCAAAGCCGGTGCGATGGCGATGACCCCGGTGGGCAGCTGGCCGCATATTGCCTATGATGACGCGTTGCTGCGCTATGCCAGCGACAAGCCTGACCTGCGTTGCCCGCTGGAGATTGTGGATGTGAGCGACATCTGGGCGGCGAGTGAATTCAAGGTGTTCAAGGACATTGTGGCCCAAGGTGGTGTGGTGCGGGCGATTGGGGTGAAGGGAGCGACGACGCAGCCGCGCAGCTGGTTTGATACTATCGGGAAGTGGGCGCAAGACGAACTGGGTGCCCCGGCGGCGCCGGGTTACATCACCTGGAAAGAGGGTGCGTTTGGCGGGCCGCTGACCAAGTTTTTGAGCGAAGAGCAGATTCGCGCCATGTTCGCCAAGGCGGGTGTGGGTGAGGGGGGTGTGGTGTTTTTTGTGGCGGGCAAGGAGCCGGGGATTTATAAAATCCTTAAAGACTTACGGTTGCGTTTGGGCCGTGATTGCGGGCACTATGAAACGAGCATTTATAAGTTCTGCTGGATTGTTGATTTCCCGATGTTTGAGCGGGCCGATGATGGCAGCGTGGACTTCTCGCACAACCCGTTCTCGATGCCGCAGGGTGGTTTGCACGCCTTGGAAACCCAAGACCCGCTGACCATTAAAGCCTACCAATATGACCTGGTGTGCAACGGCTATGAGCTGTGCAGCGGCGCCATACGGAACCACCTGCCGGAGGTGATGCTGAAAGCCTTCCGCATTGCTGGCTATGGCGAAGAGACGGTGAAGAGCAAGTTCCGTGGGCTGTGGGAAGCCTTCCACTACGGTGCGCCCCCGCACGGCGGCATGGCGCCCGGTGTTGACCGCATTGTGATGCTGCTGGCTGACAGCAATATGGTGCGCGAGGTGATTGCCTTCCCGCTGACGCAGCGCGGTGAAGACCTGCTGATGGCGGCGCCTTCCGCCGTAACCGAGAAACAGCTGAAAGAGCTGCATATTAAGGTGGCGGCGAAATAATTTGGTATGAACAAAGGCCGCCCGAGGGCGGCCTTTGTGTGAGCGTTATTCGTTTTTTTTGGTGGGCCAGACCAGGCCGACCATGAAGGCCGCCGTGCCCGTGGCGAGCGCCACGATGCTGGCCTCTTTGGCGACCCCGGTTGCCTCGAAGGTGAGG
The DNA here is from genome assembly GCA_947464215.1 of Pseudomonadaceae bacterium. Classification (GTDB taxonomy): domain Bacteria; phylum Pseudomonadota; class Alphaproteobacteria; order UBA2136; family UBA6156; genus JADCGN01. The sequence continues at coordinate 22,635 of CANHVX010000002.1, forward strand.
GCCAGCCAGAGCAGGACCATGTGGATGATGAGGCCGATACGCCTTGGTGTGAACATGCGTGTCCTTTCAAACGGAAGGTGGAGATGACGAGCCCTTAACAGGTGTGATACGGCCCGGCAAGCGTTTTTGGGTGCTGATTTTGAGCGATTTATCGGGTAAGGTGGCCGCATGATGGTGCCGCCTTCCCCCTTTCTTCATCCGCAGGTGCAGGTGGCGTTGGCCGATGAAGCCGCCACGCTGGCCCTTGGGCACGCCCTGGCCGCGGCATGTTGTGGGGGGGATTTGATACGCCTTGAGGGCGATTTGGGGGCGGGCAAGAGCACGCTTGCGCGCGGGATTATCCAGGCCCTTGGCCATACCGGCGACGTGCCCAGCCCCACCTACACGGTGATGCAGGTGTATGACACCACCCGCTTCCCGCTGGCGCACGTGGACTGCTACCGTCTGCAAGACCCCGCCGAGTTGGCGGCGTTGGGGCTGGAGGACTTCCGGCGCTTTGGCGTGGTGTTGGCCGAGTGGCCCGACCGGGGAGGGGCTTCGCTTGCCATGGGTGGCGACCTGTTGCCTTACCATATCAACAGCATTGAAAACCCTGGTGTGCTGACGGTGACCTTGACCACCAACGGCCCCGGGCGCCGCGCCACCTTGCACGGCAGCCCCAGCTGGCAGCGCCGCTGGGCGTTGATGGCCAGCCGCGGGGTGACCTTTGACCGCCCCGTGGCACGCGTGGGCGGCGATGGGCATCTGCGCGAGGATTTTGTGCGCCGCGCCGGCTATGAGCGCTTTAGCCTGACGCCCATGGGCGGTGACTGGAGCGGCCGCAGCTACGCCCGTGTGACCTTTGCGAACGGCACCACCCGCATGTTGATGGATGCGCCCCCACCCCAAGAGAGCGTGGACGCCTATGCGCAGGTGGCCGACTATTACCGCAGCCTGGGGCTCCGCACCGCGGCGATTGAGGCCCGTGATGATGCGCAGGGCTTTCTGCTGACCGAAGACCTTGGCGACACCACGTTGTGGCACTTGCTGCAAGACGGCACCCCGCACACCGACTGGTATATGGCGGCGGGCGATGTGCTGATGGCCCAATGCCGGGCCCATGCGGCGGGGAACACCCCCACCTGGGCCCGCCGCTACACCCCCACCGACTTTTGGGTGGAAGCCATGCGTGTGGTGAACTGGCTGGCCCCCTATGCCACCGGCCATGCCACCGCGCTTGAGGATTATGCCACCTGGCAGCGCCTGTGGGCACCCCATTATGCGACGCTGATGGCGCTGCCGCAGGGGCTGATGATGTGGGACTGCCAAAGCCCCAACCTGATGATGACCGGCCCCGCGCCCACCCTGCATAACCTGGCGTTGATTGACCACCAAGATGCCCGCATTGCCAGTGTGGCGCAGGATGCGGCGCTGCTGCTGCGGAATATCCGCACCCCGCGCGACGACATGCGGGAAGCGGCGGTGCTGGATGCCTTGGCCCATGGGCTTGCGGTTGACCGCGCTGCCCTTCAGCAGGCGGTGGAGGTGGCGGGCCTTCATCATGCGTGCCGGATTTTGGGCGGGCTGGTGCGGCTGCACGTGCGCGACGGCCGCAGCGCGCCCGCACAGGCCTACCTTGCCCGCACCTGGGACGTGGCCCGCCAAAGCTTTGCCAACCCTGCGTTGCGCGATATTGTGGCCATTCTGGAGACCCTTGAAGCCCCAAGCCTGGCCCGTTTGACGAAAGACACCGCCCATGCGTGAGCTGGATACGGCGATGATTTTGGCCGCGGGAATGGGCAGCCGCCTGCGCCCCCTGACCGACACCTGCCCCAAGCCGTTGCTGCCCATTGGTGGTGTGCCGGTTATCTTCCGCACCTTGGACATGGTGGCGGTGGCGGGCGTGCGGCGTGTGGTGATAAACACCCATTACCTGGCCACCATGTTGGAAGATGCCCTGCTTGGGCAACTGCGTATGGGGCGCTGGGGGCCGCTTGAGCTGCAGTTTTCACGCGAGGAGACATTATTGGAAACGGGCGGAGGGCTTAAAAAAGCCGCCCCGCTGTTGCAGCGTGATGCCGTGCTGGTGATTAACAGTGACGCCATGTGGGATGATGCCCGTGTGCCGTTGCTTCAGCCCCTTTTAACCGCCTGGAACCTTGACCATACCGGTGCGCTACTGGCCATGGTGCCCACCACGCGCACGCATGATTTTCAGCCCCGTGGTGATTTTAAGTTGGGTGCCGATGGATGCCTAAGCCGGGATGGTGACCGCAACGCCTGGGGGCATATTTATGCCGGTGTGCATATGACCACCTTGGCCCCTGTGTGTGCCGTGGCCGATGACCGCTTCAGCCTGAACGTGGTGTGGGACACTTTGCGTGTGCGCGGCCTGTTGCACGGGTGGGTTTATGATGCGCCATGGGTGGATATGGGCACCCCCGCCGGTATGGCCCGCGCGGAAACACTGGTAGGCCGTTGACCATGGCGGAGGGAGGGTTCTGGGACGATATAGCCGCACGCCTTGTGCGCGACCATACCCCTGACACCCTGGCCCGCGGTGTGGTGGTGGTGCCGGTGTTGGATGCTGCCGTGGCACTCAACCGTGCCTTGGTGCGCGCGGGATGTGCGCTTTTGCCCCGTGTGGTGGCGCTGCAAGACCTTGATGGTGCCCTGCTGGCCTGTGGGCTATCCGTGCCCCCCCCCGCCAACCCGTGGCCGTTGCGTATGGCGATTTTTGATGCCCTCGGGCGGGCGTATCCGGCCCTGTTGCCGCAGGTGACCCTTGGCCGTGTTGCCGACATTGAGCGCACGTTGCAGATGCTGGGTGAATATGACATTAGCCCCGCGAGCATTGCCCGCAGTGTGCCCGACACGCTTGCCCTGCATTGGGAGCGCCATGCCGACGTGCTGTTGCGCCTGTGGCGCGCCCATGCTGCGGACGCTGCAGCCGTGTTGCCCGCCGCACGCCGTGCGGGCATGTTACGCGCCCTGACCGCTGCGGTGGACACGGGGGCTGTGCGTGTGCTGATGCTGGCCGGTGTGCAGGCCTTCACCCCTGCGGAACAGGCGTTGGTGGAGGCGTGCGCCCATGCCGGTGTGCCAGATGCCCCCCTTGTGCCCCGTGATACGCCCCCCATGCTTATGGAGGCCGACACGCCGTGGGATGAGGTGCAGCGCGTGGCCCTTGCCGTACGCCAGCTGTGGGCCGACGGCGTGCGCGATATGCAGATTGTGGCCCCCGCATTGTTTGCCCGCCGCCTCCAGGGCGAGTTGGCGCGGTGGAGTATCCCCCTTGCCAACCGCGCCAGCCTGACCTTGGGTGATACGGACTGGGGCCAGACCATTATGACGGCTGCCCGTGCCTGGCGCCCCAACCGCATGGCCACCCTTGGGCAGTGGTTGGCCTGGGCCCTGGGGCCTGAGATTTTTACCGATGGTGTGCCCGCCGAGGCCCGTGTGTGGATGGAGGATGTGGCGCGTTTGGAAGGCCGCTATGACGCCCCCACCGCTTGTGCCTGGTTGGAGCTTGCGTTGCAGGCCCG
>CANHVX010000003.1 GCA_947464215.1 Pseudomonadaceae bacterium
GCGTGAGAGAGTGGGGGGTTACTTAAATATTTTCTTAAGGTTATCCATAAACCCGCGCTGCTTGCGCCCCATGGCCAGTTCGCCGCGCAGGGCGTCCAGGGTTTCGCGCTGGGGCTTGGTCAGTTGGGTAGGCACTTCTACCTGAATACGCACCAGCAGGTCGCCTTTGTCGCGGGGGCGGCCAAGGCCAGGCATGCCCAGGCCATGCAGGCGCAGCACATCGCCGGGCTGGGTTCCGGCGGGCACTTTAACGGTTGTGTCGTGGCCATCCAGCGTGGGCAGGGTGTGTTCGGTGCCCAACATGGCATCCAGAGCGCTCACGGGCATATCCACCAGCAGGTTGGTGCCATCGCGGCCAAACACGGGGTGTTTGGCCAGCTGAACAAACACAAACAGGTCGCCCGCCGGCCCGCCGGCTGCACCGGCTTCACCTTCGCCCGCTAAGCGCAAACGGGTTCCGTCATCCACTCCCACGGGGATGGTGACATCCAGCGTTTTGGTTTTGCGGATACGCCCGGCACCGTGGCAATCTTTGCACTTATCCTTAATCACTTGCCCGGTGCCGCCGCAGTCGGGGCAGGTGCGGCTCATCTGGAAGAATCCTTGGCGCATGAACACGGTGCCGTTGCCGCCGCAGGTGCCACAGCTGGTGGGCTTGCTGCCGGGCTTGGCGCCGCTGCCGTCGCAGGTGGTGCAGCCGATGGTGGTGGGGAACGAAATCTGTTTCTTGGTGCCGGTAAAGGCCTCGGCCAGGCTGAGTTCCAGGTTATAGCGCAGGTCGGCGCCACGGGCGGTGCGGCTGCGGGTGGTGCGGGGGCCGGTGCCACCAAAGCCACCTTGGCCGAACAAACCACCCATCAGGTCTTCAAACAGGTCCTCAAAATTGCCCTCAAACCCGGCACCGGGGCCGCCCGCTCCAAAGGGGCTGCCTCCGTTGCCGCCATTTTGGAAGGCCTCATGGCCATAGCGGTCATAGGCGGCGCGTTTTTGGGGGTCTTTCAGAATGTCATAGGCTTCGTTGATATCCTTAAACCGCGCTTCGGCCTTGGCGTCCCCCGGGTTGCGGTCGGGGTGGTGTTGCATGGCCAGTTTGCGGTAGGCGGCTTTCAGATCGGCCTCGTTGGCGCCCCGGGCCACGCCCAGAATGCTGTAATAGTCTTTGTCGGCCATGGCGGGGTTTCCTTTGTGCTACCAACGCCAGCCGCGCCAGTAGTAGCCGCGCGCCTGCCGCAGGGAAGGGTCCCACGCGGTGGTTGTTTGTTTACAAATCGCGGGGCGGCCGTTCCAGTTGCCACATACCGGGCCCAAGGGGCGGCGGTTCTGGGCGGCCGCACGGCGTATATTCAGCAGGTAAGCCTCATAGCTGGCCCGATGGGGCGACGACGTAGCCCCACCATAAAGGTCATAACTGGGCTGATACGAAGAAGACCCGCCCCCCCCTTGGTAGCGGCTGAGCGCGCTCCGGTAATCGCCGCCGCCGCCGCCCGGGTAGGCGCTGAGGATATAGCTATCCGCCCATGCCGCGGCGGGGGCGCACAGCGCCAACAGGGCAAGCAGGGGCAGATAGCGTCGCATAGGTTCCCGAATGTATAGAGCCTGTTAGGGGTTTTTGCCAGCGTCTTTGGCCTCATATTCGGCGTCCACGCTGCCATCATCGTTGGCGGGGGTGGCACCTTTGGCCTGGTCGGCTTTCATCTGGGCGTCATACATGGCCTTGCCAAGCTCCATGCTTGCCTCGCCCAATGTTTCGGTTTGGGCCGTCAGGGTGTCGGTGGCCACCGTGTCTTGGGCCAGCAAGTCCTTCAGGGCCTTCAGCTCGGTTTCAATTTTGCCCTTCACCTCATCCGTAACCTTGTCGCCGTGCTCCTTCAAAGCTTTTTCCGTGGAATGCACCAGCGCTTCGGCGTTGTTTTTGGCATCCACGGCTTCTTTTTTGGCTTTGTCGGCGGCGGCGTTGGCTTCGGCTTCTTTCACCATGCGCTCAATGTCGGCATCCGAAAGCCCGCCGTCGCTCTTGATGACCACGTTGCTGGCCTTGCCGGTGCCTTTGTCCTTGGCCGAGACGTTCACAATCCCGTTGGCATCAATATCAAAGGTCACTTCAATTTGCGGCACACCGCGTGGGGCCGGGGGGATACCTTCCAGGTTAAACTGCCCGAGCAGCTTGTTATCCGCCGACATCGGGCGCTCACCTTGGTAAACCGAGATGGTCACCGCAGGCTGGTTGTCGGCGGCGGTCGAGAATACTTGGCTCTTTTTGGTAGGGATGGTGGTGTTGCGGGTAATCAGGCTGGTAAACACACCGCCCAAGGTTTCAATCCCCAAGCTCAGGGGGGTCACATCCAGCAGCAGCACGTCTTTCACGTCCCCGCGCAGAATCCCACCCTGAATCGCGGCGCCAATCGCCACCACTTCGTCGGGGTTCACACCTTTGTGGGGCTCTTTGCCGAAGAATTGCTTCACCAATTCCTGTACTTTGGGCATGCGGGTCATCCCACCCACCAGCACCACTTCATCCACGTCGGAAGGCTTAAGGCCAGCATCTTTCAAAGCGGCCTTGCAAGGCTCAAGGGTTTTTTCCACCAGGTCGCCCACCAGCTGTTCCAGCTTGGCGCGGGTTAGGGTCAGCTGCAGGTGCTTGGGCCCGTTGGCATCGGCCGTGATGAACGGCAGGTTGATATCAATGCTGGTGGCCGAAGAAAGCTCTTTCTTGGCCTTTTCCGCTTCATCTTTCAGGCGTTGCAGCGCCAACTTGTCCTTAGTGAGGTCAATGCCTTCCGTCTTCTTGAATTCATCGGCCAGCCATTGCAGCACGCGGCTGTCAAAGTCTTCCCCGCCGAGGAAGGTATCGCCGTTGGTGGCTTTCACTTCCACCACGCCGTCACCAATTTCCAGGATAGAAACGTCAAACGTCCCGCCACCCAAGTCATAAACCGCCACGGTCTTGTGGCCCTTGATGTCCTCGCTCAACCCATAAGCCAGCGCGGCAGCCGTCGGCTCGTTCACCAGGCGCAAAACGTCCAAGCCGGCAATTTTCCCAGCATCTTTGGTGGCTTGGCGCTGGGCGTCGTTGAAGTAAGCGGGCACTGTAATCACCGCCTGCGTCACTTTTTCGCCCAAGAAGGCCTCGGCGGTATCCTTCATTTTTTGCAGCACCATGGCCGAAATCGCTGAGGGCGCCATGGCCTTGCCGCCCACTTCAACCCAGGCGTCGCCGTTGTCGCCTTTTACAATCTTGAAGGGGCTGTGGGCTTTGGCTTTTTCCACCATTTTGTCGTCAAAACGGCGGCCGATGAGGCGCTTTACCGCAAACAGCGTGCCTTCGGGGTTGGTGATGGCTTGGCGCTTGGCGCTTTGGCCCACCAAACGCTCGCCATCTTTGGCAAACGCCACGATGCTCGGCGTGGTGCGCACGCCTTCGTTGTTTTCAATCACGCGGGTATCTTTGCCGTCCATCACAGCCACACAGCTGTTGGTGGTGCCCAGGTCAATGCCGATAACTTTGCTCATGGTGGTTCTCCTTTTAGTTAATGGTGTTAGTTGCTAAAAAACGTTGAACATCAGCCACATTGGCAAAGGTAAGCTCATGGACAAGGCCCATATCTTTGCCATATTTGTGGTAGTAAAGGGCGCCCACGCCTCCAAACACGGCGGCGGTATAATCAAAACCAAGCTGCCTGGCCGTTGCCTTGACCAAGTCTTCGCTGGGCGCTTCAATTTCAATGATACACCCAATCACAGGCCATTCATCCAGCGTTACCTGAACGCCATCTTTGTCCCACGCTTCCCGGTAGTTTTCTTGGTAAAGGAAATCCCGAAAGCCAAGCTTTTCCATGAACAAAGAGGCAGTCTCAAAACTCGAAACCTCGGCTTCTACTTCCTCGGTGCCCATGGCGCTGTTGGCGGTGTGGGTGTGCTTATAGGTCATGGTAACCTTGTCACCTTCATCCCGCACGCGGGCCCATTCATGGATGGTCGCACCCGCTTTTTCTTTCAGCGTAAAGGTTTTGCGCTTCATCAGCGTGCGAGGCTTGGTGCACGTATATCCCGCGCGCGCAAGAGCCTCACGAGCCGGCGCAAAATTCTCAACCAGAAATTTAGCTTCAATTTCCAGCGGCATAGATTAGGCCTTCCTTTTTCTTGTGAGAGGCTTCTTAACGTTAGCATCAATGGCTTTGAGCGAACCTTTCTTTACCCGCGTAGCAATTTTCTTTATATCTTCCGAAGCTGGAAGTTTTTCTGGCACAATGCCACGCTCCAGCAACGTGCCCCTTACGGCTGTATTGTTGCTGACATGTTCATGGCTCACCGCTTGCACACCCAATAAGGTTTCTTTTTGAACGTTAAAGCTGGTAATGGCGGCCGCAAATTCTTTAGCCTTAAGCAGCACGGTGGGCAAAAAATCAGCCAAGGGTCGGGTTTCCTTAACACCAAGTTGGCGCTTCATGTTTAACGTGTCGCGGCCACCAAACAGCGCCTTGTCGCCCATCGCTCTTACAATACCAAAGCCTTTATCATCAACACCATGCTGATACAAAACACCGGAAAGCTGCTTTTCGGTTTCAGTCAATTTAGCGCGGGCAGCGAGGCGTTCAGTATCGGCCAAGTGCTGTTCAATCAGCTCTTGCTTGCGGGCCTGCACGGCAAAATAGGTTTGCGCAAAGGCTATCGGCAGCTTCTTGCTATCCCCATTTTGCGCAATAAGGTAGCACGCATATCGTGTCAGCATGATATCATCTACTTGTCTTTGTGCGCCTTTTCCAAGTTCGATCATTTTCCCGACCTCAGCAAAATGATCGCCAAGTTCTTGATTTGAATTAGCACAAGCTATTTTAGCTTTTTCTATAACGTCCAAAAAGTTATCCCATTTCGCATAGCCGAGAATCGGTTGTAAGTCGCGCGCATACCATACATCCTGGCCACCCACGTGAAGGACGACTGCCTCAAATTGATTGAAATATTTGGTGATAACGGATGTATCCATGACGTCTTAGGCCCCCTTACTCACACTCACCAACGCCGGCCGCAACAGTCGCCCATGCAGGGTGTAACCCGCTTGCAGCTCGGCCACGATGCACCCCGGTGCCACGTCCGCACCGTCTGCTTCCATCATCACCTGGTGCAGCTCGGGGTTGAGGGCATCTCCAGCCTTCACCTCCGTTTTCACAATGCCATGACGCTGCAAAATAGTGGCAAATTGGGTGGCGGTCAGCTCCACACCTTTGCGCAACGCGGCGGGGTCGGTGTCGGGGGCACTTAGCGCGCGGGCAAGGTTATCGGCCACGGTCAACACGTCGCGGGCAAAACTTTGCGCGGCATAGAGGCGCGCTTCGGCCACTTCGGTTTGGGTGCGCTTGCGCATGTTGTCTAGCTCGGCGGTGGCGCGGTAGGCCTTGTCGCGCCAGCTGTCGCTCTCGGCGCGCAGGGCGGCAAACTCCGTATCCTCGGCGAGAGTGGGCGAACTTGGTATGGCCTCAGCGGTGGGTTCACCCAAAGGGGTTGCGTGGTCGTTATCGGTCATATCCGTCTCTCCTCATCACGTTCCTGCAAGGCTTTTTCCAAAAGTTTGGCCGTGTAGTCAATCACGCCCAGCGTGCGCTTATAGTCCATCCGCAGCGGGCCGATAACCCCCAGCGTGCCAATAATTTTGCTTTTTTCGCCCAACGAATACGGGGCGCCCACCACGGCAACATCCTCGGCGCCTTGCACGGGCACGTCATGGCCCACAAACACTTTCACACCGGGGCCATTTTTCACTTCTTCCACCAAGGCCATCAGCAAGCGTTTTTCTTCAAACAGCTTGATAAGCCCCTGCAATTTGTCGCGCACCAGCTCGGGGTATTGGAAGAGATTGGTCGAGCCAGCCACGGTCATGGCACCATCGGCGGTGGTGGGCTGGCCCCATTGGTGGGCGGCGGCCATCATGTTGTCAATCATGGCGTTCACGTGGCCTTTTTGCTCGGCCAGCGCGGCAACCAGAGAAAGGCGGGCCTGGTCCAGCGTCTGCCCCATCACCACAGGCTTTAGGGTTTTAGCGGCTTTTTCAAGGTCACTGGCGTCAATAAAGGCGGGCACATCAATCACGCGGTTTTCAATCTCGCCGGCTTTGGTCACCATCACCACCAGCACGCGGTCGCCACTCAGGCGGATAAATTCCATCGTATCCAGCAAATCGTTTTCGGCTTTGGGCGTTGTTACAAGCGCGGCGCAGTTGGTCACCTGCGAAAGCACACTGGTGATGTCCTGTGTCATCTGCGCGAAGCTTTTGCTGGCAGAAAATTGCGATGTCAGCGCCGCTTTCACAGCCTCATCGGGCGTTTCGGCCTGCACAATATGCTGGGCATAGAAGCGGTAACCTTGCGCGGTGGGCAGGCGGCCGGCGCTAGTGTGGGGGTGGGTAAGCAGCCCCAGTTGTTCAAGGTCTTGCATCACGTTGCGGATGCTAGCACCCGAGAGGCTATATTTCCCGCAATCAACCAACGCTTTGCTGCCCACAGCCTCGCCGGTTTTGGTGTAGGTTTCCACCACATCGCCCAACACTTGGGCGGCCCTGGGCGTAAGCTCGGGCAGTGGCTGTTTGGTGGCGACAATTTTTTCAATCATGCAGGCACCCTAATGCCTTTTGTCACTCAAGTCAAGGAAGTGCTAAGTCTCTACGCCTCAAAAACAAAATATATAAATAACAATTACTTATTCCATATAGCGCCCGCAACAGCTTTCGTCAAAAAGGCCTGATGCGCCTCGCGTTCGTCGGGGGTCGCCGCTATCACCAAACCAGGGTCACCAAGCGGGTCACCAAGTTGGTCAGAAGAGGCCATGCGAGAGGCCTGCATGTCGGGCCGAGTGCCTTCACTCTGCAAGCCAAAACTGGCCTGCAATCCACCTGTCAATTCCACATACACATCTGCCAGCAGCTGGGCATCCAGCAAGGCGCCGTGGTAGGTGCGGGCGGTGTTGTCCACGCCATAGAAGCGGCACAGGGCATCCAAGCTGTGGCGCTGGCCCGGCAATTTTTGGCGGGCCAGAACCAGCGTGTCCACCACCGGGTTACCCAGCGGCGCGCGGTTCAGGCGGCGCATTTCCATGTGCATGAAGGCCATATCAAATTCGGCGTTGTGGGCTACCAAGGGGTCATCGCCAATAAAGGCGAGCCAATCGTCAACAATATCGGCAAAACGCGGAGCGTTGGCGACTTTGTCCAGAGTGATGCCGTGCACTTTTATCGCTCCGGCATCAATCTCGCGTTCGGGGTTGAGGTAAGTGTGGAAGGTCTTGCCGGTGGGCAGCCGGTTGATAAGCTCCAGGCATCCCAGCTCCAAAACGCGGTGCTCTTCGGCGCCAAAGCCGGTGGTTTCGGTGTCAAAGATAATCTCGCGCATGGGGTGTGCTTTGTTGGGTTAATCCAGCAAGCGCTGGCGCATTTTGCGCAAGCTGTAGGTGAAGCCGGCGGCGGCAATCAGCGCCAGAGCACCAAAATCAATCAGGAAGCGCAGGGGGTCAAGGGGCAGGCCTGCCACCAAGGGCCGCACTAAACCAATCACATGGGTGAGGGGCAGCAACTGGCTGAAAATCCACAGCGGCAGCGGGGCATGGGAAAGGTCAAAAAACACGCCCGAAAACAAAAACATCGGCGTGGTCCACAGCGTGTTCACATAGGCAAAATGGAGGGGCCGGTGAATATGCACGGTAAAGCACAGCGCCATGGCCCCAAAGGCAACATTGGCCAGCAGCAGCACGGGCACGGCCACCAAGGTTCCCCACCAGCTGCCAATGCCGCCCAAAAAGGCCGCCAGCACAAACAGAATGATGATACTCGGCATGGTGCGCAAGCTGGCATAGATAAGCTCGGAAAGCAGAATATCATGCAGCCGCACGGGGGTGGCTAGCCAGGCGCTGTAAAGCTTGTAGCTGCTGCTGCGCTCCCATACGCCATAGGTCATAGCCATGGTCATCACAAAAATGCCGGTGCTGGCGGCGATGCCGGGCACCAGAAACATCAGGTAAGGCAGGCCGTTCATGGTGTGCACAATGGCGCCCATCCCAAAACCAAAGGCAATTAGGTAAATCACACGGTCCAGCAGGTCGCGCATGATCAGCGCTTTCCACAGGCTGCGATATTCCCACCAGAAGCGCGTCAGCATCGGCTTAAGGGTTCGTAACATATGCAGATTATGCATGGTTGGCACCATCATCCGAGAAGCCTCCGTTGAAACAAGCGTGCGGCCACCACGTAAGAACCACACGTCATACCCAATAAAGCCGCGGCATGGAGGGCCAGCATTGCCACCGAGGGTAACACGCCGGTAAACAGCGGCCGTACCAGCTCAATGCCATGGTAAATCGGCAGCAGATAGGCAAAAATCTGTATCGGCAGCGGGAACAGGCTCACCGCCGCAAACACACCGGAAAACACAAACGCCGCGGTGGTGAGGGGCTCACTCAGCGTAATGTCGTCATAGCTGCGCGCCAGGGCCACCAAGCAATAGCCCAGCATGGCGCCGCAGGTGCCAAGCAGCATTAGCACGGGGGCGGCCAACAACAACAGCAGGGGGTTGGCAGGTCCCCCCATCAGCGCACCGGCCACAAAAATACCAGCGGCGGTGATAACCCCTTTTATGCCCTGGAAAAGCGCCTCCGCCAGCACAATTTGCCACACGTTCATGGTGGCGGCCATCCAGCTTTCGTAGCGGTGGGCATAGAAGCGCTCCATGGCGCCGTAGCTGCACGCAATAAAGCCGGCCACCACCACACTGTTCACCATCACGCCGGGGATAACAAACGCCAACTTGGCGTCCAAACCAAACGCCACGCCAAGGCCATAGAGCAAAATCGCAGGCCCCAGCACATACAGGCAGAGGAAAACAGGCAGCTTGCGGCTCCACACCACATAGTGCCGAAAGGTCAGGGCAAGAACAGGTTGCATGGGCTAGCTGCGCAGTTTGCGGCCTGTAAGTTTCAGGAAGACATCTTCCATATTGGCAGGGCGCTGCCAGAATTGCACATCGTCGGCCAGCAGGCTGCGGAAGGCCTTGCCGTCATCCACATAAAACAGCACACTGTCGCCAAGGTCTTCGTGTTCAATGTCAGCAGGCAGGTCAAGCGGCACGGGCTTGGTGATATCAAACACGTATTTTTTCACATGGCGCTGAATCAGCTCTTGCGGGCTGCCTTCAGCCAAAATTGTGCCGTGGTCAATCAGAATGATATGGTCGCACAAACGCTGGGCTTCATCCATGTAGTGGGTGGTGAGCAGCAAGGTCTTGCCGCTTTTTTTCAGCTCCAAAATACGCTGCCAAATCATCACCCGTGCTTGCGGGTCAAGGCCGGTGGTGGGCTCATCCAAAAACAGCAGTTCGGGGTTGTTGATAAGCGCCCGCGCAATGGTCAGGCGGCGCTTCATCCCGCCGGAAAGTTGGTTCACGCGCGCGTTGGTCTTTTCGGTCAGCTGCATCATGGCCAGCAGGGCGGGCACACGGGCTTCCACTTCGGCTTTGGGCAGCCCGAACAGCATGCCGTAAATCAATAAGTTTTCGGCTACCGTCAGGTCGGGGTCAAGGTTATCGTCTTGGGGCACAAGCCCAATTTTGCAGCGTTGCTCATGGCTTAGGCTGCGCACATCGGTGCCAAACATGGTCAGCGTGCCGCCGCTGCGCTGGGTAAGCCCCATCAGCATTTTCATCGTGGTGCTTTTGCCGGCCCCGTTGGGGCCCAACAGGCCTGTGCAGGTGCCGCGCTGCACCTCAAAATCAATCCCGCGCACAGCCTCCACCGCGCCGCCCCCATTGCGGGCCGGGTAGGTTTTGGTCAGGTCTTTGGCGCCAATAATAGAAGTATCCATACATATATCCTTTGTTCGCACACGCACGTAAAGGGCGTGCGCGTCGGTGTGCCTATTGGCGCAGTGTTACCCGAACGCGCAGCACTTGCCCATCCGCAAACGTGAGTTCAAGGGGAATTTCCATGCCCGCGGTAAGGTCAGCGGTAAGGTCTTGCAGCAAAATTTCGGTGGCGCCGGGCACCAGCTTCACGCGGCTGCGGGGGGCAATATCAATGTAATCTCCCATGTCCACCACCTTTAAACCGTTGCGGGTGGTGAAGTTGCGCAGCACCGCATGGGCGGCCACGGGGCTTGCGGCGCCCGTAAGGCGCAGCGTGCCCGAGGTGCGGTTGGCAATGGTAAGGCCAACGGCAGTTTCGCTGCGGGCAGGGGCGGCCAGGGCCCATGCGCTTTCAACCGCCAATAAAGGCTCGCCACGCGGCACGTCGGCCCATACGGGGCTCGCCAATATGCAAAAAGCCAGCAACATGCGTCTCATGCGCGCGCCTCCCGTGTGGCCAGTTCATACAGATAGTCCCACGTATAAATCCCGGTGGCATGGCCGTCCGAGAACACAATTTTCACGGCATAGCTGCCCACGGGCTCCACCGTGGTCATCAATACATCATCTTTGCCGGTGGGTTTCACACCGCCACGGCCAAAGTGGCCTTTCACTTCCGCGCTGGGGCTTTCTACACGCAAGAGGGTGGCACTCAGCTCCGCGCTCATCGCATCCCATACCACATGCAGAATCCGCCGGTTCGCGCTCACACGCAGTTCAAGGGGGGTATGGTCAGCCATGGTTGGCCTCATTCATTTGCAAGGTTTCAAGGGCTTCCACCAATGTAATGGGGTGCCAGATCCACGGCAGCGTAATCTCGCGCAGATTTTTGCCCTCCTGAACGTGCAACGTCAGGTGCCCGGTATGCATAAAGGATTGCACAAGTGTCTGCTGCACGCGCCAATCTTCCAATTTCGTGGCCATAATGCCTTCCATATTCAGGCGCATAAACCCATGGCGCAGCAACAGGCGCCGCGTGGTGATAGCCATTTCAAAGTTACGGAAGGGGATAGCATAGATACCAAACAGCAAAACAGCAAATAACCAAAGCGGTTTAAGCCAAATTCCCCCATAGAGCGCAAGCAGGCCTGCCAGCAGCCAGCCAAAACCATAAAGGGGGTGCAGCTTCGCCGTGTAGATAATCACCTCATCGGGCGCCAGCAAGCGCTCCAGGTGGGGCACGTGGGCAAGGGGTGGCAAACCATCGGGCACAGCATAAACTCCCGTTGCCAGCCGTTAGCCGGCGTAGCTGACTTCTTTCTTTTCCTGGCGACGCTTAGCCTCAATGCTTAACGTGGCAATGGGGCGTGCCAGCAAGCGGCCAATGCCAATCGGGTCGCCGGTTTCTTGGCAGTAGCCGAACTCGCCTTGGCGGATACGGTCAATCGCCTCATCAATCTTAGAAATCAGCTTGCGGGCGCGGTCGCGGTTGCGCAGCTCAAGGGTTTGCTCATATTCCAGCGTGGCCTGGTCGGTCATGTCCGCTTCAATGGTGCTGTTTTCTTTCAGGTCATGCATGGTGGAAAGGTTGCCGGCTTCCAACTCTTTGCGCCAGCCCAGCAGCAGGTCGCGGAAGTAGCAGAGCTGCTTTTTGCTCATGTAGGGCTCGTTGTCGTTGGGGGTATACCCGTCGGGGTAGCCGCGCACCTGGGCCGGTGCGTAGCTAAGCGGCTCAAGGCTATCAATGGCCAGCTTGTCGCCGCTGGCGTCTTGGGTGTTAGGCTTGGCAATGGTGTCAGCTATCACTTTTTGGGCGGCGGCCAAGGCTGGCTTTACAGGGGGCTTGGCAGCGGGCTTGGGGGTGGGTTTAGCAATCGGCTTGGCCGCGGCCTTGGCAGCCGGCTTAGCGGCAGGCTTAGAGGCGCTCTTGGGGGCCGCTTTTGCAGCGGGCTTGGCGGGGGCTTTGGCAGGCGTTTTGGCCATGGGCTTGGGTGTAGCTTTCCGGGTGGGTTGAGAGGTTTTTTTAGGTGCCGCAGCGGGTTTCTTGGCGGCCGGTTTAGCTTTTGCGGCTGGCGTCTTGGCTACGGGCTTGGCCACGGCTTTTTTGGCCGGGGTTGGCTTGGCCTTGGCGGCGGGTTTCGCAGCCGGTTTTGCGGCGGGTTTAGCTTTTCCTGCGGTTTTTTTAGCAGGTTTGGCGGTCGTTTTGGCAGCGCTCATGGTGTGGCCCCCTTGTGTGGCGGGCCCTCTGTGTGGTGGTGGCCCGGATACGTTAACGGCCACCATCATACAGGAAAGGCATGCCCCCGCCAAGCACTTTGCCAACAAAAGGGGGGCTGTGCGGGCTTGCCATACGCGGGGTGGGGCGGTATAGAACACGCCAACGCACCCGTAGCTCAGTGGATAGAGTACTTCCCTCCGAAGGAAGGGGTCACACGTTCGAATCGTGTCGGGTGCGCCAGTGCGAACGAAAATCCTGTGTATCAAGCGGTTTAGGGTGGGCGTGCACACGCGTGGCACGTTAGCGTCACCCCCTTGCCCAAGAAGGGATGACAATGTGCAAAATGTATTGTCTGACAATTAAACAACAGGCTATTCTGCGGGCAAGGAGATAAAACGCGCCTGATGATTCAGCACCTTCGTATTTTTGCCACCCGGCTCACGGCAAGCGTCAATACCCTTCTGTTGGTGGTGGCAGCCTACACCACCTTTGGTCATGGGGGCAGCACCACACTGCTTATGATGAGCGCGGTGGCTGTCGTCATCAACTGGCTTTCGGTGGTGTTTGCGCCGGCGGCATTGGCCACGCGGATGCTGGTGGCGGCCAACGGGGTGGTGCAGGTGAGCCTCTTGGTGGCGGGCATGCAGGGCAACGCGGCGCAGATGGATTACCATTTGTTCTATATGGCGTGGCTGGCCGTGCTGGTGTTGTATCTCGACTGGCGGGTGCAAGCCTTCGCCTGGGTGCTCATCATGGGGCACCATGTGTTTGCCGCAGTGGCCGAACCGCATATGTTTTTCACCGGCAGCGTCGATGCCCCCCGTATCGCGGTGCAAATGGTGGCCTTTGGCATTATGTCGGGGGTGCTTATCTGGTTTTCGCGCAGCCTGGAAAAACTGTTGGCGGGCCTATCGGTCAGCAACGCGGGCATCGCACGGGTGGCCCAGAACCTCGATTTATCCACGCGCCTGTCGGTCGACGATGACGGCGAGGCCGGGCGCCTGGCAACCTCGGTCAATACCTTGCTGGGGCGCCTGAACGAGGTGCTGTCGCAGGTGCGCAGCAGCACCGGGGTTATGGGGAGCGCGGTGGGCGAGATGAACCAAAGCGCCATTCACATCTCCGAGCAGGCAGCCAGCCAGATGAACGAGTTGAAGGGCATTTTGGGCCTCACGTCCGATATTTCGGGGTCAATCCACGAAGTCGCGGGCCACGTGCGCCAGCATGCCGAGAGCGCGCAGGGGCTCAACATCATTGCCCAACAGCTCGATGCCACCATTACCGGGCTCCAGCAGCAGTCGAAAGAGATTATCACCATCGCCGAGATGATCGCCAGCGTGGCCGACCAAACCAACCTGTTGTCACTCAACGCCAGTATCGAGGCGGCGCGGGCGGGCGATGCCGGCCGCGGCTTCGCCGTGGTGGCCGATGAGGTGCGCAAGCTGGCCACCAACACGAACGATTCTGCGGCGCACATCCGCGAACAAATCAACACGCTGCAAGATTCCATGGCCGTGGCCATAGAGAAAACGCGCGAGATGCAAACCGGCATCACACACATGGCCAGCACCAGCCACACCATGGATACGTTGATGCAAACCTCGGCCCACGGCGTGCAGTCTATGGCCGAAACGATGCGCAAGTTCGAGATCGGGCTGCAATCGGTGGCCAGCGCGATCGAGCAATCGCGCACCGCCTCCAGCCGTGTCTATAGCGAAACCAACGGCCTGATGAACGCCACCAACCAGTTTAAAACCGGGCAATAAACCGGGCAATAAAGCGGGGGGGTTACCCCACCACCTCCATCTCCCACATCCCATCAACAGGGCGGAAGAGATAGGGCTCGGCATTGGTGGCCTCGCGGTGGGTGCCACACAGCACTTCAAATAAGGCCCGGAAATTGGCCCCATGGCCCACAAACAGCAAGGTGTCATGCGGGAAGCGGGCCAGATTGGCGGCAATGGCCTCGGCCATGCGGGCGCAGGTGTCGGGCCATTGTTCGGCGTCAGGGGGCAGAATGGCGGTAATGCTGGCGGTGGGCGGCAAACCGTGGCGCGCCTTCAGCGTCGTATGGAGCTCACCTTCAAAACTGCCAAACGTGCGCTCTTTCAGGTTGGTTTCTGGCACCAGGGGCAGGCTTAGGCGCACATTCACCAACTCGGCGGTGTGCCAGGCGCGGGCCAGCGGGCTGGCAATAATGCGTGTAATGCCGCACCCAACCAGCCGCTGGGCGGCAGCGCGGGCCTGGCCAACGCCGGTGGCATTGAGGGGCGTGTCGGTGTGGCCTTGCAACCGCCCGGCCACATTCCAGTCGGTTTCGCCATGGCGCAGATAATAAAAGGTGCGATGCGGCACCCGCATGTGCAGGTCGGGGTGGGGGAGATGGTCAAGGCGAGGGTTTACAGCAGGCATAAGGGCAGTTTATAACCGCAGAGGAGAAAAAGACCAACCATCCAAGGCCCTGTTCCGATGTCTGAAGCCATTACTGTTGCTGAAAAAACCGCCATTATCCGCACCGGAGAGCGCCGGGTGGCCTGCGGGGGCCCGGCATCGGGGCGGCATCCCAAGGTGTTTCTCACCATGGTCGATGACACCAAGGGCCAGCCCAGCCACGTGGTCTGTCCGTATTGTTCCCAGGTTTTTCAATACGATAAATCCATGTCCAAGCCGGGCCACACACACTAAACAGAAATGCAAAATCATTCATATTCAAGTGGTTAGGGTGGGGGCTCAAAGCCGGGCTAGCCAGATTGCCCCTGAAATCACCCCCCAAACCGCTTGACATCCCCCGAATTTCACCCCATAAGCCCATCCATTACGCACCTAATACTGGAGAACCGACCATGAGCCACGGCATTGCCCACCGCAAATTCACCCGCGACACCACCGCGCGCAAGGCGCTGCTGCGTGGTTTGGCCATGAATCTGATCGAGCACGGGGTCATCCGCACCACCTTGCCCAAGGCCAAGTCGCTCCGCCCGGTGATCGAGCCCCTCATCACCCGCGCGCGGGAAAACACGCTGGCCGCCCGCCGCGAGTTGTCCAAAACCATCACCAACCCCATCCTGCTGAAGAAGCTGGTGGAAGAGGTGGCGCCAAAATTCGTCGGCGTGCCCGGCGGTTACACCCGCGTGGTGAAAGATGGCCACCGCCCCGGCGACGCCGCCGACATGGCCTACATCCAATTTACCAAGTAGGTTCAGCCACCTAAGGTGGAATAACCAAAAACAAAAACCCCGCCCCGGCGGGGTTTTTGGTGTCTAAAGCCGGGCCTCCCCGCCTACATCTTTCCCCACCCACAATCCCCCCGCTCGATCCCACCCTGCCCAGCTGGTGGGGCCACGATCGGGTCCCGCCCGAGAACTGGCTCACCCAGTTCCTCGAGTGGCTGCCCCCCACGCTCCCCTTCGATGACATCCCGCCTTACCCGCGGGCCGACGTCGAAGACCACCTCAGCCGCCTGAAATAAACCATCCGCGGCACTAAACCTCCCCCACGAAAACAAAGAAGGCGGCTCCCAAAGGAGCCGCCTTCTTTTCATGCACCAACCTTATTGGCCGGCGGCCGGGGCGGGGGCTTCGGCCGGGGCCGGGGCTTGGCCATCGGCGTAGGTGATGGTCGAGCTCTTACGCAGCTCGGTCAGGTAACCTTGCACCACGGTCTGGGCCAGTTCTTGGCGCAGTTGTTGCTCCACTTGCTCCAGGGGTGGCACATATTGGTCGTTGCGGGCTTCCACCAGCACCACGTGCCAGCCGAATTGGGTCTTCACCGGTTGTTGGGCCACAGTGCCAACCGGGGTCGAGAAGGCCACTTGGGCAAACTCGGGGATCATCGCTTCGCGGCGGAACCAGCCAAGGTCGCCACCGTTGTTGGCGCTGGGGCCTTTGCTGCGCTGTTTGGCCAGCTCATTGAAGTTCTGCGGGGTGGCAATCTTCAATATATCAAGGGCTTCAGCTTCGGTCGGCACCAGAATGTGCTTGGCCTTCACGGCGGGGAAGGTCAGCTGGGCGCGGCGGGCGTCATAGGCGGCCTGCAAGGCTTGCGGGGTTACGGTTTCCGAGATCTTGCGTGCCATCACCGCATCAGCCTGCAGTTGCAGGGTGGCCATTTTCAGGCGGTTCTGGTAGTCGGCGTCGGCGGAAATGTTCAGCTTTTTGGCTTCTTGGGCTACCAATTCCTGGTCAATCACGCGGTCCAAGATTTGGCGCTTGATGTCCGCTTCACGGCCGGCCAGCAGTTCCTGGGGGATTTGGCCCATTTGTTCGCTCACGCGGCTTTCTTTAATGGCCGAGCCATTCACGGTGGCCACGGTCGAGCCGGTGCCTTGGTCGTCGTTGCCGCAAGCGGCAAGCAGGGCGGCGGCAGCCACACTGCCAAGCAGAAGGAGATGACGTGGTTTATTCAGTAAAGCGCGCATAGCGAGGTCCTCATCGATTAATATGTGGTTGGTCCAAGGGGGTTGGAAAAGAGTTAGGAATCAAGGTAAAACTTGACAATCCAACCCCCTCATGTGCATAACCTGCCTGTCTTGATGTCCATTTGCAATATGCCTGCTGCATTTTACCGCAACAACACGCACAGCGCCCCCGGGGGGGCGTGCTTGGGGCTTTGCCAAGCGCGCGGGGATAGGGCACAGTAGGGGCCAATATGCTACCGCGCAGCATCCGCCAGTGGTGGGAGTACAAACTCCTGCTGACCGTGGCTCTTACCGATACCGGCAACGTGCACACGCTGCGGGTGCGTGCGGCGTGGTTGGTGTTTGCGGTGGTGTTTGCGGTGTCGGGGTGGTTGGGGATGGTGCTGGCCGGAGATCTGGCGGGCGCACGGTTAAAGGCCACACTTACCGGCAACACGGAAGTTCAGTATTACCTCGATATGATCGCCGAGCTCCGCGCCCAGCGCGACGCCGAGCGCGAGCAGCTGCGCACCATTGCGCAGGAATTGGGCGTGCTGCAGGCGCGGCTCGATAGGTTTGATGCTTTGGGCAACAAGTTAAAAAGCGATGGCACCTTGCTGTCCGATACCATCGGCCCCGAGGGCAAGGGCGGCTTTGGTGTGGTGGCCCCCAGCACGTTGCCCAGTGTGGAAGAGATCACCCAGCGGGTGGCGCAGGTGCAAGAGAAGGCCGACTTTGCCGAGCTGTCGCTGGAAACAGCGCTGGCGATGATTATCCGCGCCAGCCTGGGCCCCCAAATCGACACCGGCATTCCATATTTGTGGCCTTTGATGAGCACGGGCTACCGCCTCAGCTCACCGTTTGGCTGGCGCATAGACCCCGTGCACGGCAACCGGGCGTGGCACGCGGGGATGGATATGGCCGATAAGCAGGGGCAACCGGTTATCGCCGCGGCCGATGGCTTGGTGGTGTTTAGCGGCTGGCGGATGGGCTACGGCAACATGGTGGAAGTTCAGCACAAGAACGGCTTTTCAACCCGCTACGCCCACTTGTTCAAAGCGATTGCGAAAGAGGGGCAACGTGTCCAAGCCGGAGACCTCATCGCCCTGCTGGGCAACACGGGCAAAAGCACCGGCGCGCACTTGCACTTCGAGGTTCGCCGGAACGATAACGCCTTAAACCCATTCCCCTTCATCCGCGAAACGCGTCAAGAGGTCTATGGCCGCGCCCAGCAGGGCGAAGGCGAGGCGCTGCTCAAAAATTGGCGCAAGAAGGCCAATCGCTAGCGGGCATGGCGTAAGGGCAGGGCAAAGTATGCCCGGCCATTCAGCAAAGCGTATGCCATTTCCTATTCCCAATAGCCCATCTTCCCGCTATGGTGCCGCCCATGCAAAACCTTCTGTCGTTCTTTTTTGGTACGCCCACCAGCCGGTTCCTTAAGGCCAATCAGCCGCGTATTCCGGCCATCAACGCGCTCGAGCCCACGTTTGCGGCCCTGTCCGATGCTGGGCTTGCCGCCTGCACCGAAACCTTTCGTGCAAGGCTCACCAAAGGCGAAACAGTTGAGGCACTCTTGCCCGAAGCTTTTGCCGCCGTGCGCGAGGCTGCCAAGCGCGCCCTGGGCCTGCGCGCGTTCGATGTCCAGTTGCTGGGTGGTATGGCCCTGCACCAGGGCAATATCGCCGAGATGAAAACCGGCGAGGGCAAAACGCTGGTGGCAACCTTTGCCGCGTATCTGAACGCCCTGTCGGGCAAGGGCGTGCATGTGGTCACGGTGAACGATTATCTGGCCAAGCGCGATGCCGCCTGGATGGGCCAGGTGTATGCCAAGCTGGGCCTTAGCACAGCGTCCATCTATCACGGCCAATCGCCCGAAGAGCGCAAGGCGGCCTACCAGGCCGATATCACCTACGCCACCAACAACGAGTTGGGGTTCGATTATCTGCGCGACCACATGGTCTTCCACCCCAGTCAACTGGTGCAGCGGCCGCTGCATTTTGCGGTGGTCGATGAAGTCGATAGCATATTAATCGACGAAGCCCGCACCCCGCTCATCATCAGCGGCCCCATCGAAGACCAAACCGCGCTCTATCAGGCCGTGAACAGCTTTGTGCCGGGCTTGGTGGAGAATGAAGATTACGAGCTCGACCACAAGCAACGCAGCGCAACGCTCACCGATGCCGGCATCGACAAAGCCGAGGCCTTCCTGCACCAGGCCGGCCTGTTGCCCGAAGAGGGGAATCTGTATGATGTCCACAACATCACGCTGGTGCACCACATCAACCAGGCGCTGCGCGCGCACACGCTGTATAAGCGCGATGCCGAGTATATCGTGAAAGATAGCGGCGAGGGCCCCGAGGTCATCCTTATCGACGAATTCACCGGCCGCATGATGCCCGGCCGCCGCCTGTCCGATGGCCTGCACCAAGCGATAGAGGCCAAGGAGGGCGTGCCGGTCAAGCAGGAAAACCAGACGCTGGCCAGCATCACGTTCCAGAATTACTTCCGCCTTTATCCCAAACTGGCGGGGATGACAGGCACCGCCGCCACCGAGGCCGAAGAGTTCGAGAACATTTATAACTTGCCCACCATCGTCATGCCCACCAACGTGCCGGTGGCGCGGAAGGACAGCGCCGATATAATCTACCCGTCGCGCAAGGGCAAAATGAAGGCGATTATCGCCGATATCCACGATTGCCACGCGCGCGGCCAGCCGGTGCTGGTCGGCACCACCACCATCGAACGGTCGGAAGAGCTGTCCGAAGAGCTGAAGAAGGCCAAGGTGCCGCATCAGGTGCTCAACGCCCGCTACCACGAGCAAGAGGCCGCGATTATCGCCCAGGCCGGGCGTAAGGGCGCGGTCACCATCGCCACCAACATGGCCGGGCGCGGCACCGATATCAAACTGGGCGGCAACCTCGAATTGCTGCTGGCCGAGGCGACGTCCGACAAGGATGCCGAGAAAATCCGCGCCGCACAGAAGGCCGAACACGCCGAGGTGATGGCCGCCGGTGGCTTGAAGGTCTTGGGCACCGAGCGCCACGAAAGCCGCCGCATCGATAACCAGCTGCGCGGCCGCAGTGGCCGCCAGGGCGATGTCGGCGCCAGCGTGTTTTATCTGTCGATGCAAGACGATCTCATCAAACGCTTCGTCCCCAACATCGAAGGGTTATTAAGCCGCCTGAACGTCCCCGATGACGAGGCGGTGCAAATGGGCATTGTCAGCAAAAGCATCGAGAACGCGCAGAACAAAATCGAGGCGCTGAACTTCGACCTGCGCAAGAATATCCTGAAGTATGATGAAGTGCTGAACGACCAGCGCAAGGTCATCTACGACCAGCGCATGCAAATCCTCCACAGCGACGATGTCACCGACGTGGTGGAAACCTTCGCCGATGACGTGTTGGAAGGCTTGTGCCAACAGGCGTTTCCCGCAGGGTCTCTGCCCGAGCAGTGGCAGCCCACCGTGCTGGAAGAGGGCGCCCGCATGTGGTTTACCCTCAACATGCCCGCCACAGACTGGTTAAAAGAGCCCGAGGCTGGGCCCGAAACCGTGCAGACGCGTGCGCGCGAGCAGCTGTTTGAGGCCTGGGAAAACCGCAAGAAGGAATTCCCGCCCGAGGTGCTGCGCAGCATTATGCGCTCGGTCATTCTGCAAACGATAGATCGCCTCTGGCGCCACCACCTGCAAGCGCTCGATATTTTGCGCAAGGGGATAGGCCTGCGCGGCTACGCGCAAAAAGACCCGCTGAACGAGTATGCGCGCGAGTCGTTCCAGCTGTTTGATGATTTGGTGCAGCAAACCAAGCGCGAGTCCATCGGCCTGATGGCGCGCGTGCAGTTGGCGCCGCCTCCGGCAGAAGCGGCCACGCCGGCAGCAGAGGAGGGGCCACGCGCACCCACAAAAAAAGCGCAGCCGCCCAAGGCGGCGGCGGGCAAGGGGAAGGGCGGGGCCAAAGCGGCAACGGGCGCCGTGTAAGCACTCCGCCAGCACCCTCTGGCGCCGCCGAGTCCACGGAAATTCAGCAAGTTATGCCCCCCTTTTCCGAGGTCCCGCGCAACGCACCATGCCCCTGCGGCAGCGGAAAACGGGCCAAACACTGCCATTATCCGTTTCGTTAAGCGGCTGTAAAAGCCCGCCTAACCTCTTGGCAACACGCCAGAAAAGCGGCATAAATGGGGCATGAGCACACCTGCACCTGTCCGCGTCCGCATTGCCCCGTCTCCCACGGGCGAACCCCACATTGGCACCGCCTACACCGCCCTGGTGAACGAGGCCTTTGCCGCCCAACACGGTGGCCAATTCATTGTAAGGGTTGAGGATACCGACCAAGTCCGCAGCACGGCCGAGAGCGAAAAAGCCATTTTCGAAAGCCTGAAATGGCTGGGTTTCCAGTGGCACGAAGGCCCCGATGTCGGCGGCCCCTACGGCCCCTATCGCCAGACCGAACGCAAGGATATTTACCAGCCCTACGCCGAGCAACTTATTGAAAAAGGACACGCCTTCGTGTGCTTCTGCACGCCCGAGCGGCTGGAAACCATGCGGGCCCTGCAACGCAAAATGGGCAAATCGCCCAAATACGATGGCCACTGCCTAAGTCTCTCAAAAGACGAAATAAAATCCCGCATTGCCGCCGGCGAACCCCACGTCGTGCGCATGAAAATCCCGACCGACGGCACCAGCTGCACCTTCACCGATGGCGTGTATGGCGAGGTTTCCATTCCCTGGGCCGATGTCGACATGCAAGTCATCATGAAGGCCGATGGCCTGCCCACCTACCACCTGGCGAATGTGCTCGACGACCACCTGATGAAAATCACCCACGTCATCCGCGGCGAAGAGTGGATATCTTCCACTCCTAAGCACATCAAATTGTATGAGTATTTTGGCTGGCAGGCGCCCAGCTTCATCCATTTGCCGGTGTTGCGGAATGCCGATCGCACCAAACTCAGCAAGCGCAAAAACCATACGTCAATCAGCTGGTTCGAGCGTCAGGGCTACCTGCCCGAAGCCATGATAAACTTCCTGGGCAGCTTTTTTGTGCAGGTGGCCGAAGGCGAAGAAGAGGTCATCGCGCGCGAAGAGTTCCGCCAGCGTTTCAGTCCCGCCAACATCAACCGCGCGGGTCCGGTGTTTGATCTCCAAAAGCTCGATTGGTTCAACGGCCGCTGGCTGCGCGAAAAACTCTCCGAAGACGATTATATCGCCCGCATTCAGCAGTGGGCCACGCGCCGCAACACGCTGCGGCAGGGGCTGGCCATGGCGCGCACGCGCATCACCCGCTTTGCCGACCTCCCCGATTGGGTGGGCTTCCTGCACCGCGGCAGCCTGTCACTCACGGTGGAAGACTTTGCCGGGCTGAAAACCACGCCCGAGCAAACCGGCGCCATTCTTACCGCCGTGGCTCACATTGCCGATACCACCCCCGTCTTCACCGCCGAAAAACTGTGGGAAGAGATTAAGGCGCTGGAAGGCCCTTTGGGCCTTAAGGCCAAGTTCATCACCGCGCCGTTGTTTGTCGCCATCACAGGGCGTGCGCAGGGCCTGCCGCTGATGGAAAGCATGGAAACCTTGGG
Organism: Pseudomonadaceae bacterium; assembly: GCA_947464215.1. Taxonomy (GTDB): domain Bacteria; phylum Pseudomonadota; class Alphaproteobacteria; order UBA2136; family UBA6156; genus JADCGN01. The sequence continues at coordinate 22,010 of CANHVX010000003.1, forward strand.
CCGCGCCTTGTGCCGCGATAGGCTCCGCAGCGCGCGCGATATCTTCGCCAAACCGGCCGAAAAAGCCGAGCCAGCCCCCGAAGCCGACGCCTAGAAAATACCTCTATGCCGCTGCATCTTACCAACACGCTCACGCGCAAAAAGCAGCTGTTTACCCCGCACAGTGCGCAGCGGGTCACCATGTATGTCTGCGGCATCACCCCGCAGGAAGCCCCGCATTTGGGCCACGGGCGCGGGTATGTGGTTACCGATATTTTGTTCCGCCTGCTGCGCCACACCTACGGAGACGCACACGTCACGTATGTGCGCAACTACACCGATGTGGATGATAAAATCATCGAAAAAGCCGCCCAATCCGGCCGCACACCGCAGCAGGTGGCGGAAGAAAACATTGCTATGTTCCAGCGCTGCATGGCCGAACTCAACATTCTCACGCCCACCGCCGAACCGCGCATCACCACCTCCATGCCCGCCATCATCGCGTTTGTGCAGATGCTGCTGGAAAAAGGCATCGCCTACACCACGCCCGAAGGCGATGTGTATTACAACCTGCAAAACCTCCCCACCTGCGGCTGCGGCTATCACTACGGCCAACTCAGCGGTAAAAAGCCCGATGAACTCATCATGGGCAGCCGTGTCGAACCCAATCCGCACAAGAAAAATCCCGGCGACTTTGCGCTGTGGAAGGCCGCCAAACCCGGCGAACCCAGCTGGCAACCCTCATGGGAAAACGGTGTGGCAGGCCGCCCCGGCTGGCATATCGAGTGCAGCGCGATGAGCAACGAAATCCTCGGCCCCAAAATGGATATCCACGGCGGCGGCGAAGACCTGCAATTCCCCCACCACGAGAACGAGCTGGCGCAAAACATCGGCGCCTTC
>CANHVX010000004.1 GCA_947464215.1 Pseudomonadaceae bacterium
ACCGCAGCACAGAAAAAGGCGCTGTATCAGGGGCTGGTGCAGGCCAATGGGTTCGAGCAGTTTTTGCACAAAAAATTTGTCGGCATGAAGCGGTTCAGTGTTGAAGGCTCCGATGGCATCATTCCGCTGCTGCACGCGCTTACCGAAACCCACGCCGAGGCCCACGCAGGCAAACAGCCGCACATCGTGCTGGGCATGGCGCACCGCGGGCGCCTGAACGTGCTGTGCAACGTGCTGCACAAGCCGCTGGCCGAGATGATGGCGGCCTTTGCCGATAAGCTCACGGTCACGGGCGGCCCTTCCAGTGGCGATGTGAAGTATCACCTGGGCAAAACCTACCGCCACACGGCCGCCAACGGCACACCGGTGGTGCTCGACCTTCTCTATAACCCCAGCCACCTAGAAGCCGTCAACCCGCTGGTGCTGGGCAAGGCGCGCGCGCTGAACGAGCAGTTCGGCGGGCCAGAAGCCGTGCTGCCCGTGCTTATCCATGGCGATAGCGCGGTGGCGGGCCAAGGCGTGGTGGCTGAGTGTAACAATCTGATGAACTTACCCGCCTATACCGTGGGCGGCACGCTGCACATCGTGCTCAACAACCAAGTGGGCTTCACGGCCGACCCCGCCGATGCCCTGGGCGGCACCTACGCCACCGATATTTTCCGCAGCCTCGGCACGCCTATTGTGCACGTGAATGCCGACGACATCGAAGCCTGCTGGCAAGCCCTGATGTTCGCCTACGCCTACCGCACGCAGTGGGGCAAAGATGTGGCGCTCGACCTCATCGGCTACCGCCGCTGGGGCCACAACGAGGGCGACGACCCCACCTTCACCCAGCCCATGCTGTATGAAAAAATTCGTGCCCACCCCACCCCCGCCGAGGTCTACAAACCCACCCTGCTTGCCGCCGGTGTGGCCCCCGCCGAGCTCGAGGCCATCGAGGCCGCGTATCAGGCGGAATTGAATGAAGCCTTTGCAACGGCCCAGAAGGGGGTTGCGTCCACCGCCAAATCTGCACCCGCCAAAGCGGCCGAAGCGGCCACCGAGGCCGACGAAGGGCATATCAAAACGCTTGCCACCATCTGGGGCCAGCCACCGCAGGGGTTTGTCTATAACGAGAAGGTGAAGAAGGTTATCGACGAACGCGTGGCCATGCTGCGTGGCGAAAAGCCGCTGAACTGGGGCGCCGCCGAAGTCGCCGCCTATGCCACCGTGTTGCAAGAAGGCCAAAGCGTGCGGATGACAGGCCAAGATGTCCAGCGCGGCACCTTCAGCCACCGCCAGAGCGTGCTCACCTGCAACGCCACCAACAGCAAGTGGAATGTGCTGCAAGGGCTGGCGGCCAAGGGGGCCACGTTTACCCTCACCAACAGTGCCTTGTCGGAAAACGCGGTGATGGGCTTCGAATACGGCTACAGCCTCGGCCAGCCCGCCACGCTTACCCTGTGGGAGGCCCAGTTTGGCGATTTTGCCAACGGTGCCCAGGTGGTGATAGACCAGTTCATGGCCAGCGCCGAGGCCAAATGGGGCCAGCATAATGGCCTCACCCTGCTGCTGCCGCATGGCTACGAAGGCCAGGGCCCCGAGCACTCCAGCGCCCGCATCGAACGCTTTTTGCAGCTGTGCGCCGAAGAGAATATGCGCGTGGCCTACCCCAGCACGCCGGCGCAAATCTTCCATCTGCTGCGCCATCAGGCCAAGGCGGGGGCGGGCAAACCGTTGGTGGTGTTTACCCCCAAAAGCATGCTGCGCAACCCCGCTGCCACCAGCCCGCTCTCGCACCTGTTGCACGGCAGCTGGCAGCCGCTGCTGGCCGATACTGCCGCACCCGCCGCGGTCAAAAAGGTGGTGCTCTGCACTGGCAAATTGTATTACGACCTCGCCCAAAAACGGGAAGAAACCCAACGCACCGATGTTGCCCTCGTGCGGCTCGAGCAGCTTTACCCGCTGCCCGCCCCCGAGATTGAAAAAACGCTGAAAATATATGGCGTGCGCGATGTGGTCTGGGCGCAGGAAGAGCCCCGCAACATGGGCGCCTGGGCGCACGTGCGCGAATATTGGAACGAGGCGTGGGGTTATCTGCACTATGTGGGCCGCCCGGCCAGCGCTAGCCCCGCCGCAGGCACCACGGTGATGCATGCGGCCCAACACGCCGAGATTCTCGCGGCTATTTTTACCGAGACCAAACGCAAAGCGGCCTAAATAAGGTTCAACGAAAGCACATCCCATGCCCACTCCCATCAAAGCCCCCGCCATGGGCGAAAGCATTGCCGAGGCCACGGTTGCCAAGTGGCTGAAACAGGTCGGCGAGGCCGTGGCCGCCGACGAGGTGGTCGCCGAGCTGGAAACCGATAAGGTGAACCTCGAGGTCACGGCACCGGTGGCCGGCGTGCTGGCGTCCATTACGGCGCCTAAAGGGGCAACCGTGAAGGTTGGCCAGCCGATGGGCGAGATAACCGAGGGCGCAGTGGCGGCGGCTCCCGCTGCGGCACCCGTTGCCGCGCCAGCACCCGCCCAGCCCTCTCCAGCGCCGGTGGTGTCCGCGCATCTTGCCCGCAGCGGCCCCGCAGTGCAGAAGCTGGCGGCCGAGATGGGCGTCAATCCCGCCGGCCCCGGCACCGGCAAAGATGGCCGTCTCACCAAGGCCGACCTCACAACACCCGCTCCCGCTGCGGCCACGCAGGGCGCCGTTGCGGGGGGCACCGAACGCGTGCCCATGTCGCGTATCCGTAAAACCATCGCCAGCCGCCTCAAACAGGCCCAAAACAGCGCCGCGATGCTCACCACCTATAACGAGGTCGACCTCGCGCGCATCACCGAATTACGTAAAAATTACAAAGACGTGTTCGAGAAGAAGCACGGCGTGAAGTTGGGCTATATGGGCTTTTTCACCAAGGCCGTGGCGGCAGCACTGGCCGAGTTCCCGGCCCTGAATGCCGAAATCGACGGCGAGGACATTCTCTATAAGAAACATTACGATATCGGCATCGCCGTCAGCTCCGACCGTGGCCTCGTCGTCCCCGTGCTGCGCGGGGTTGGCGGCATGGATATCCCCGACATCGAGCGTGGCGTGGCCGATTTCGGCAAGCGCGCGCGGGAAGGGGGCTTAAAGCCCGATGAACTCAGCGGCGCCACCTTCAGCATCACCAACGGCGGCGTGTTCGGCAGTATGTTGTCGATGCCGATTCTGAATTACCCCCAAGTCGGTATTTTGGGCATGCACGCCATTAAGGATAGGGCCGTGGTGGTCGAGGAAAACGGCGAAAAACGCATCGCCATTCGCCCGGTCATGTATGTGGCGCTCACCTACGACCACCGCATTGTCGATGGCCGCGAAGCTGTCGGCTTCTTGGTCAAGGTGAAGGAGCTGCTGGAAGAACCAAGCCGCTTTGTGTTGGGGGTATAAGCCATGGCCGAACAGTTTGATGCCATTGTAATAGGTGCCGGCCCTGCCGGGTATGTGTGCGCTATCCGCCTCGCCCAGTTAAAGTTCAAAGTTTGCCTGGTGGAAAAACGCCCCACCCTCGGCGGCACCTGCTTGAATGTCGGGTGCATTCCCAGCAAGGCGATGCTGGAAAGCAGCCACCACTACCACACAGCGGCCCACGGGCTGGCCAAACACGGCGTGAAGGTGAGCGGCGTCGGGCTCGACCTTCCCACCCTGCTGGCCCGCAAAGATGGCGTGGTGAAGCAGCTCACCGGCGGCATTGGTATGCTGATGAAAAAGAACGGCATCGCGGTCAAAAACGCCTGGGCCACGGTGAAGGGCGCAGGCCAGGTGGTGCTGGAAGGCGGCGAGGAGCTGACGGCCAAACATATTATTGTGGCCACTGGCAGCACGCCAATAGCGCTGCCCTTTGCCCCGTTCGACCACACCACGGTGCTCGATAGCACCGATGCCCTCAGCCTCACCACCGTGCCCAGCCATCTGGTGGTGATTGGCGCCGGGGTGATAGGGCTGGAAATGGGCAGTGTGTGGGCGCGCCTGGGCGCCAAGGTTACGGTGGTCGATATTGCCACGCGCCCCGTTGCCATCATGGATGAAGATCTTGGTCTAGAGGCCCAGAAATTATTTGCAAAACAAGGCCTGGAATTCGTGCTGGGCGCCAAGGTGCAAGGCGTTGCCAAAACCGCCGCGGGGGCCGAGGTCTCCTACACCGACGCCACGGGCAAAACCCACACCCTTGCGGCCAGCCACGTGCTGGTGGCGGTGGGGCGCAAGGCGGCTACGGCCGGCATGGGGCTGGCCGAGGCCGGCGTGGCCCTTACCGAGCGCGGGGTGGTCGTCACCAACAGTCATTTTGAAACGAACGTCAAGGGCATCTATGCCATCGGCGATTGCCGCGAGGGCCCCATGCTGGCCCACAAAGGCGAAGAAGAAGGCGTGGCACTGGCCGAAATGCTGGCGGGCCAAAAGGGCCACGTGAACTACGCTGCCATACCCTGGGTGGTTTATACGCACCCCGAGCTGGCCGGGGTGGGCCTTACCGAAGCCGAGGCGCGCGCCAAGGTCGGCGAGGTGAAGGTCGGCAAGTTCAAGTTTGCGGCCAACGGGCGGGCTTTGGCGGTCGATGCCACCGAGGGCTTCGTGAAAGTCATCGCACACCCCCAAACCGATGAGCTGTTGGGCGTGCACATCATCGGCCATAACGCGTCGGAATTGATAGGCGAAGCCGCCGTGCTGATGGAGTTTAAGGCCAGCGCGGAAGATCTCGCGCGCTGCGTGCACGCGCACCCCACCCTGGCCGAGGCCATAAAAGAAGCCGCCCTTGCATCACAAGGGCGGCCTCTGCACAGTTAAAGCAGGTTTTACGGGCGGGGGTTAAACAGGCGGTCCAGCTTGCCCCGCACGGCGTTGGCCGTGCATTTTTTGCCCAACGGGTCGGTGTTGGGGTAAAGCCGGTTTAGCTCGGTCGCAATGTCGCGCACGCTCATCCCCAGCTTGGCCATTTTTAGGCACGCCGCTTCGCGTTTTTCATTCCACGGATACACAAATCGGTGGCGCGGGTAGGCGTCATCGCGGGGTATCTGCGTCATGGGTTTTCATCCGTCGTGTGGATAAATCGCCGGGGTTTGCGCACAAAGGGCTCCTGCGTGCTGGGGTAAACAATCTTGGCATGGTGCGCGCACCAAGATTTCCCCAGCAGCGTCACCTCGCCACAGAAGTAGGTGATGTGTCCCTCACGGCCCACCACCATACGGCACTGTCCGTCGCGGATATCCATAATCGAGACACGAGAGGTTGTATGTTCCGACATGATCTTCTCCAAGTTGGCAAGGGCGCGGGTGGCTGCAACCGCCATGGCCGCGCGGGCATCGGGCGATACAGGCGTTTTACGATGGATAAACCGTTTAGACTTACGCGTTTTCCGTGGCCGTTGAGCGGGGGCAGAATCGGTGGAAAACGCCAGGCCATCCAGCCCAGGGCTTCCCTTGGGGCGCCGTGTAACCCACCCCATGCGGTTGAGCTGAGATTTCACCGCATGGCGGGTGTAGGGTTTGCCCATGGCTTGGAAGCGCTGGGCGATAAGGGCAGGGGAGAGTTTGTCGTCCGTCCGCCACGTGCGGAGAGAGTCGAGATCATCAGGCGTCCATTCTTTTTGGCGCATCATAGGTCCTTGGGTGAAGGAAGAGAAAAGTGAGATGGTTACGCCATGCCGATGCCCTATTTCCCGATAAAAATCAAACATATTTTGCACATGGGCACCAAACGGTGCTACGGTGCGTGCCATGTTAACGCTGGTCGCAACCCCCTTGGGCAACCTTGCCGATATGCCGCCCCGGGCGGCCCACGCGCTGCAAACGGCCGATGTTGTGGCCTGCGAGGACACCCGAACAACCGGTAAATTGCTGCAATTGCTCGGCATAAAAGCGAAGAAGCTCATCAGTTACCATCAACATAACGAAGCCGCGCGTGCCACCGAGCTGGTGGCGGTCATGCAGCAGGGGCAGCAGGTGGCTTTGGTGTCCGATAGCGGCGTGCCCGGCATCTCCGATCCCGGCGCCACCCTGGTGCGGGCGGCGCGGCAGGCCGGGGTGGCGGTTACGGTGGTGGGGGCGGGGTCGGCGGTGGCGGCGGTGGCGGCGGGCAGCGGGCTGGCCGAGGCGGGGTTTGTCTTTGTGGGGTTTGCACCGCGCGCCGAAGGTGCCCGCCAGGAGCTCTGGCGGGCGCACAGCCAGCACGGTTTGCCGCTGGTGGTGTATGAAAGCCCGCACCGGGTCGGGGCTTTGGTGGAAAGCCTCCTCACGGCGATGGGAGACCAACCCGCGTGGCTGGGCCGAGAGCTCACCAAAATGCACGAAGAGTGGCTAGGCCCCACACTGGCGTCTATCGCCACGCAGCTGGCCCAGCGGGCCGAGGTCAAGGGCGAGTGCGCGCTCATCGTCGCCAATCCGCCCCGGCAACACGCGTCAGCCGCCCCGCCCGATATCGCCCAGGCGCTGGCGGCAGGGCACAGCGTGCGTGCGGTGGCCGATGAGCTTGCGGCGGCACTGGGCATCAGCCGCAATGCGGCCTATGCGCAGGTGCAGGCGGTCAAGAAGGCGCAACCGCGTTAAATCGATACGTCGCCCACATCGTGGGCAGAGGCATGATGTATTTTGGCGTCACACAAGGCAGCAAAGTGCATGGCTGCCCTTGCCGGTGCACGGGCGGGAAGGCTAGCGTAGAGCCTGTAAGGATAAGGAGGCTTGGGAATGGATACACCGCACGCAGCCGCGCACGAGGGCGCTCACACCCCGGCGACTGTCGCCGACCTTGCCACGCTCCCGCCCGCCTTTTATGCCTTTTTCGAAGTGGTCGAGAGAGACGCTCTCCATGCCGAGTAAGTATCCCACCATTACACTGCCACGCGGCGTTGGGGCCAAGGTCGTGCCGGCCCAACCGTTGGTGGGCCCCGAGCGCGACGAAATCGCCGCTCAAGTCATGCGCCTGAAGCGCGCCGATGCCGCCCTGCGTGCCCCCCAGAACCCGCTGCGCGAGCGCCCAAGTGCCGAGGCGATTGCCTGGGCGGAAAACTGGAATCTCCCGCGCGAGGTGTTTGATTATTTTACTCTCGAAGCCCCCACCGCGTCCTAAACAGGGGCCCCTCAGGGGGGCTTAGCGTTACATCGCTAAATTTCAATCTGGTTGCCAATCTCAATCACTTTGCCACGCGGGATACGGAAGTACGATGTGGCACTCTGCTGGAATTTATCCATCACAATAAACAGGGCTTCTTGCGCACGGTTCAGCACGCGCCGGGGCGAGGCCACGTAGGTGTGGGTAGAGACCACATACGTCATTTTATCGGGGAACTGGATGCGCAGCCCATGGTCGGCCAGGTCGGCCACCAGATGGGGCACATGGGGCGTTTCCAGAAAGCCAAACATCGCATGCACGGTCGAAAGGCCATGGGCATGGTGGGTCACGCGGATACGCTCACTCATCGGGTAGCGGGGCACCCGTGCGCGGGCGATTTTTATCAAGATGGTCTGGGCATGCCACACGCCGTTGTGGTGGAGGTTATACATCAGGGCGGGCGGCATATGGTTGAGGTCGCTGGTCATGTAGATGGCCGTGCGGTCGGTGCGGGGCAGGCTTGGGTCTAAATGTTTCAAGAAGTAATCCAGGTGGGGCGTTTGGTGGGCGGTCAGGCGGTGGGTGGCATCGCGCCCCACAATCCAGCTCCACATGAGCAGGAACAGAAACGCGCCCAGCAGCAGGGGGAACCAGCCGCCTTCCAGCAGCTTCATAAAGGTGGCGGCCAGAAACCCTGCTTCTATGAAGAGGAAGAGGGCAACAACCGGCAAGATGGCAGCCAGCGGCCAATTTTTCACCCGCACAAACACCACGGGCAGCAGCAGGGTTACGGCCATCATGGCGCCGGTTACGGCCAAGCCATAGGCGTGGGCCAGGGCGCTGCTGCTGCCAAAACTCAGCACCAGTGCCACCACAGCTATGCACATCAGCCAGTTCAGGGTCGGCAGATAAATTTGTCCGGCATGCTGGGCCGAGGTGTGGCGTATATCCATGCGCGGCAGATACCCCAGCTGTATGGCTTGCTGCGTCAGGCTAAAGGCGCCCGAGATAACAGCCTGGCTGGCAATCACGGTGGCGGCGGCGGCCAAAATCACCAGGGGGAAGCGCAGGGCGTCGGGCGCCATCAGGTAAAAGGGGTTGGCCAGGGCTAGGGGTTGGTCCAGCAGCAAGGCGCCTTGCCCGTAATAGTTCAGCAACAGGCACGGCCCCACAAAGTAAAGCCATACGTATTGGATAGGCCTGCGCCCAAAATGGCCCATATCGGCATAAAGGGCTTCGGCCCCTGTTACAGCCAACACCACGGCTCCCATGGTAATCACGGTAATGCCGGGGTTGTGGAAGGCAAATGCGGCGGCGTGTAAGGGGTTAAGGGCGGCGAGAACCGAGGGGGCCTCTACCAGCTGGGCAAAGCCCAACAGCCCCAGCACCGAAAACCACACCAGCATCACAGGGCCAAACCACGCGCCCATGGCGCCCGAGCCTTGTTTCTGGAGAGCAAAAAGGCCAACAAGCAAGCCCAATGCGCAGGGGATAATAATGGGTTGCAGGCTGGGCGCGGCCACGCTCAGGCCTTCCATGGCTCCCAGCACAGAGATGGCCGGGGTGATAAGGCTGTCAGCATAAAAAAGCGCGGTGCCGCCAAGGCCGATGGAAAGCGCCGCAGCCCGGGCGCGGGGGTGTGCCAGCTGGGTGGTGGCCAGCGCGGTCAGGGCCAGAATACCGCCTTCGCCGCGGTTGTCGGCGCGCAGCACAATGGCCACATATTTCAGGGTTACCACCAGAAGTAGGGCCCAGGTAACCATGCTTAGCACGCCCAGCACGGTGTCGGGCGTCAGGGCCAGGCCGGCGGCCTGGAAACATTCGCGCAGCGTGTAAAGCGGGCTGGTGCCGATATCGCCAAACACCACGCCCAGAGCGCCCAGCATCAGGGGGGCCATCGGGTGCGAAGGCCCATGGGGGGTGGGGCGGTTTGGGTGGCGGGTGGTGGTGGGCATGGGGTGTATCTTCGGGGGGCATCCTAGGGGGGCATGGCAATGGCGTCACGCCCCATGGCTAGAAATGGTGCAATTGTTTAGAGCGGGGTGGTAGGTTTTCGTGCAAACGGCTATGTTCATCAATAACAGGGCCAAAAATGGCCTGGCCTAACAAAAAAACAAAAAGGCAACAAAATGGCAAAAGCAACAACTCCCAAAAAGCTGCAAGACGCGTTTTTGCAGCATGTATCTAAGGGGCATGCGCCGGTTACGGTGTTTTTAACCAACGGGGTTAAATTGAGCGGAAACCTCACCTGGGTCGATGACGAATGCGTCACTCTGGCGCGCGATGGCGTCACGCAGCTTATCTATAAGCACGCGGTGGCCACGGTTATGCCAACCGATGCGGTAAGCGTCTACGACATTATGGGCCAACCGGAATAGGTTCGGGGGGTTATTTGTCAGCTATGCCAAGCGCAGGCGCCCACGCGCAGCAGCCTCGTGGTGGGGTTGTTGGGGTCGAGTTTCCGCGCGGATATCACGCCGGAGCCGATTACGCCTTGGCGCCGGTGGGTGCCCGCACGGCCGAGCAGAAGCTGGCCGAGGCGGTGAATTTGCTGCAAGCCCTAGACGTTGAGGTGTTTCATGCCGAGTCGGTGCAGCTGTCGCGCATAATACCGGCAACTTTGGTGGGCGGCGGGGTGGTCGAGAGGCTGGCCGAGGTCGTGAAGGCCAAGCAACTCGATGTTGTGCTGGTCGATGCCCAGTTAAGCCCGCGCCAGCAGCGCGAGCTCGAGGTGAAGCTGAACGTCAAGGTGCTCGACCGAACCGGGGTGATTCTCGATATTTTTGCCGCGCGCGCCCGCACCCGGGCGGGTATTTTGCAGGTCGAAGCGGCACAATTGGCCTATCAACAAAGCCGCCTGGTGCGGCTCTGGAGCCACCTCGAGCGCCAGCGGGGCGGCATGGGCAAAACCGGCGGCCCCGGCGAGCGCCAGCTCGAGCTCGACAAACGCATGCTGCGCAGCCGGTTAGCGAAAGTGAAGGCCGAGCTGCGCGAGGTCGAGCAAACGCGCGGGCTGCAACGCATGGCGCGCAACCGGGCGGGTGTGCCTACGGTGGCGCTGGTGGGCTACACCAACGCGGGTAAAAGCACGCTGTTCAATCGGTTGGTCAGCGCGGGCACGTTGGTGGCCGATGCACTGTTTGCCACGCTCGATCCCCTTATGCGCAAGATGAAGCTGCCCACCGGCCAAGAGGTGGTGCTGATCGATACGGTGGGCTTTATTGCCGATCTCCCTCACGAGCTGGTCGAGGCCTTCAAGGCCACGCTGGAAGAGGTCACGATGGCCGATCTATTGCTGCACGTGCACGATGCCGCCAACCCCGAGCAAGAGGCGCAAGCGGCCGATGTCGAGAATGTGCTGGGCCAAATCGGGGCGGGTGGCAAGCGCACATTGCAGGTGTTTAACAAGGTCGATACGGTGGCCGATGTCTACGTGCCCAAAGAGGCCTGGGGGGTGTCGGCGGTTACCGGGCAGGGGGTCGAAGACCTCTTGGCTGCCATCACCGAACGGCTGCAAGAGGGCTGGGTAAAATTGAAGGTGAAGGTCTCGGCGGCCGATGGCCGGCGGCTGGCCTGGCTGCACGCGCATGGCACGGTCGAAACTCAAGAGCTGAAGGGCGAAACGTGGCACTTGGCGGTGCGGCTGAACCCGGCCGATGCCGCGCAGTGGGAGTCGATGAAATGAGAGTGTTAGGCCAGAATATTAATGCGCGTGCCACGGGTGGCGTCGGTGTAGCCGTCGTTGCTAGCGGTCAGGGGGTCTTGGGCGGGTTGGCTGCGGTAGCTGCTTACGGGTGCCACGGCCGAAATGGGCGGCTGGGTTTGGGCATTGCTCACGGTGCTGGCCACGCGGTTGCCGGCCGAGAAGCTCTGCACGGTCACACCGGGGCGGTAGGCGGCAACACGTATATCCATGGCGTCATGGTAGCTCGGGGTTTTGGGTGCGGCAAGGGGGCAGCATGCTAAATCTGCCTGCCATGCACGCATGGGCGTCGGCTGTCTCGGCCGAAACGCTGCTAGTGGCGTTGGCCGGGGCGGGCGGCGTGGTGTTGGCGGGGGGGCTGGGGGTCTGGTGGGGGCAGCGTCGGCGGGTGCAGAAGGAAGAAGCGGCCGTGGCCGAGCACACGCGGCACCTGGAAGAGATTTCGCGCCGCTACCGGCTGATGGTCGATACCGCGCACGATACCATTCTCATCACCGACCGGAACGGCGTGCTGGTGTATAGCAATGCGGCGTTCACGCGGGTGTTGGGGTTTGGGAAGGAAGAACTGCGCGAGAAGCCGCTGACGCAGCTGGTGCACCCGCGCCAACGGGCGGCGTTTGCCGAGATGCTGGGCAAGGTGGGGCAGGGCGGCAGCGCGCAGGAGATGCCGCTGCGCGTGGCGTGCCAGCAAGGCGGGTGGGTTGATATGGAGGCGGTGGCCCAGGGGCTTCCCGGGGCCGATTGGGTGGTGCGCCACGTGGCGGTGCACCTGCGCGATGTCAGCCAGCGTAAAGCGATGCTGGAAGAGCTTGCGCGGAACGAGCAACGCTTCCGCGACTTTGCCGGCAGCAGCGCCGATTGGCTGTGGGAAACCGATGCCTTGGGGCGCTTTACCTATTTATCGCCCGGGGTGGCCAATGTGTTGGGGTATGAGGGCGAAGAGCTGCACGGGCAGGCGATGCTCGACGTGCTCTTCACGCACGAGGAAGATCCCGCGCGGGAATTGGTGATAAGCCGCACCGAGCGCCGCCAGCCCTACCGCGAGCTCGAGTTCTGGACAACCGCCAAAGGCAAAGGGCGTGTCTGCCTACGTCTGTCGGGGATACCCGTGTTCGACGCGCAGCAAGAGTTTATGGGCTACCGTGGCGCGGTCAGCAACATTACGGCCTCCAAAATGGAACGCGACCAAGTGTTCCGCCTGGCCACCACCGACCATCTCACCGGCCTGCTCAACAGCCTGCGCTTTAAGGAAGAACTCGAGCGCGCCGTGGCCTTGTCCCGGCGGCATAACACGCGTGGGGTGGTGTTGTTCATAGATCTCGACCGCTTCAAGGAAATCAACGACACCCACGGCCACGAGGCCGGCGACCAAATCCTGCAAGGCGTGGCCGATATCCTGCGCGAGAACGTGCGCAGCACCGATGTGGTGGCGCGGCGCGGCGGCGATGAGTTCAGCATCATCATGCACAACATCAGCGTGGCCGATGCCAGCCAGAAGGTGGCGCGGATGATCGAGGCGGTGAAGGCGTTCGGGGTCGAGTATCACGGCACGCGGCTCACGGTCACCATGAGCGTCGGCATGGTGCCCTATCCCCAAGAGGTGCAAGAAGCCGGGGCCGAAGCCGAGCCCGAGGGGCAACGTGCCATCGCCGATAAAGGTGCCGACCAGCTCATCATGGCGGCCGATTTGGCGATGTATCGCGCCAAAGATATGGGGCGCAACCGGTTGTTTGTCGATGCCGCCGATGCCACGTCCGAAACCGTCGGCAGCGTGCGCGCGCAACTCAAATGGGTCGAGCGCCTGCGCTATTGCCTCGAGCACGACGAGTTCGAACTTCATTTTCAACCCATCGTGCCCGAAAAACCCAATCAGCGCCCCCTGTTCGAGGCCCTGCTGCGCATCTACGACGAAGACGGCAAGGTCGGCAGTCCCGCTTTGTATATCGACGCCGCCGAGCACTTTGGCCTTATCCAGCAGCTCGATTTGGCGGTGATACGGCGCGCGTTCACCACCGTCAAACAGCTGGCCGAGTCCGGGGCCGAGGGCGGCACCGAGGTGCAGGTCTCCATCAACCTGTCATGCCGCACGCTCGGAGACCCGGCCGTGCTGCCCAAACTGCGCGAATTGCACCGCACCATCAGCGTCAATCCTGCGCAGATTATCTTCGAAATCACCGAAACCATGGCCCTGCATGATCCCGCCCAGATGCGCGATATCGATGAAATAAAAACCTTTATCGAAGAGTTGCGCGGCCACGGCTTCCGCTTCGCGCTCGACGATTTTGGCTCCGGCTTCACCAGCTTCCGCTACCTGAAATTGCTGCCGGTCGATGTGGTGAAGATCGATGGCGAATACGTCAAAAACATTACGTCCAACGCCACCGATAGGCTGTTTGTGCAAGAGATGGTGAATTTATGCAAAGGCCTGGGGCTTTACACTATCGCCGAGTTTGTCGAAAACAAAGAGATTCTGGGCATCCTGCGCGAGCTTGGGGTTCAAGGCGGCCAGGGCTGGCTATTTGGGCGCCCGCAGCCCAATTTGGGGGCGCAGCTAGAGGCCTATTATCATAAGTATATGGGCCAGTGGGAAGATACACCGCCCTTGCTGGCCGAGGCCGAAGCCGCCGCGCCAACACCACGGCCTACGCCCGTGGTGGCCGCAGCAGCCCGTGCCGAGGCTAAAAAATCCAAGACGCGTGCTGCGCTAAGCGCTATTTAAAGTAGGCGATATAGATAATGATTTCACACAGCAGCAAAAAGCACAGAGCCACGCGCAGCATCATCAGCGTGGTGCTGCGGCTGGGTGCGGCCGCGGTGGCCTCGGTGCGTGGCCCCGAAAGGTTGACCACACCGGCAAGCATGGCCAAAATGGCACCCACAAAGGTGGCGGCCATAACAAGTGAAAACCAATGGTGGAACATGCGCAGAAGCCTAATCGGGTTAGCGGGGGTTGGCAAGGATGTCATAGGGGGGTGCCATGGGGGCCGATAACGCCACGCTGCACGCTCAACAGAAAGCCTTGCGGCGCATTATTGCGTCGCGCAAGGGGTGCAGTGTGTTTGCGCATTTGGGGCTCGATAGGTTGGGTAACGTCGCCGATGCCGACCAGTTCATCACCAGTTTTCAGCGGGCGGTGTCGGTGCAAAGCCTGCAAATTTTCCTCGATAGTCTGGGCAAGATGCTGCCGCAGAGCCATTTGCCGCCCTTGCAGGTGCTCCAGAGCGCCAATTTGGTGGTGCGCGGGGTGCCTGTGGCGGCGGTGCCGTTCCGGAATGTGCCGGTGCCCGTGGTGCAGGCCGATGCCGACGAGCATCGGGTTATCGAGCGCATGTTGTTCAGCAAAATGCGCCAAAACGGCATACCGCTCAGCGGCGGGTGGTTTTATATCACCGAGCCCGAATTTACCAAGCGCGAGATCACCATCAACCAGCAGAACATAAGCCTGTCGGTGCCGTTGCAGGGGTGGCATATGTGCGTGGCGTCCGGGCGTTCGCCGTGGGCCGAGATGCTGTCTGGCCCGCGCATCTTTCCACGTGCGGCGCACATGCCGCAGGGCGGCAGCCGCTGGCAGTGGTTCAATGCCCTGCGCGATGAATTGGCGGCCAACAGCCGCAAAATCGACGTGCTGGTGGCGCACCCCCGCACCCTGATAGACTTTTGCCTCTACGTCAGCCAGCAAAGCGGACGCTTTGTGGGTCTGGAAGAGTTGGTGCCCAACCTGAAGCTGATTGTGCTGACGCACTACGATGTCGGGATGCCGCGCACCGAGATAAGCTATCTTATGGCCAAGCTGCCGCATGTGCGGTGGGTGCAGTGGGTGTATCAGCCCAACGGTTTGCAGATGTGGCAGGCCGATGCCAACATTCGCCAGCGGTTGGTGATGCACACATCGGGGCCAACGTTTTACGAATTTGTGCCCGTGGCGGAAATCGACGCGGCGGGGCGCTTCAACCGTAATCATAAACGCCTGCATGTAGGGCAGATCGAGCACGGCCAAGAGTATGTGGTCATCACCAGCACACTGGGGGGGCTTTTGGCGGTGAACACAGGCCAAATTGTTAAGGTGCTGAATACCGACCCGCTGCACGTGATGGCCATGGGCCCCTTGGTGCAGCTGAACGGCCTGGGCGAAGGCCTGCGCGAAGATGCGGTGCTGCAGGCGATAGGCAACATCAACGGCGCGCTGCAAGGGCATGGGGTGTTTATCCGCGAGGCGCTCTTGGGGCACGTGGTGGCCGAGCGCCAGCCGTTCTGGGTGGTCGAGGTCAGCCGCCCGCTGGCCGAGATCGCGCCCGGCGTGCCAGAAAGCATGGTCAAGCGCCTGCATGCCGAGCTGGAATTGCGCAGCACCGCCTACCGCAATGCATTCCGGGCCTCTACCTTGCGCCCACCCAAGGTTCATATTGTGCCGATGGGAACCTTTTCCGCCACCTCAGCCCATATCGATGAATTTACGCAGTTCGACCACTCCCCCGACGCCAGCCAGTGCAAAAAGGTGCTGGCCGGCGCCTGGGAAGTGAAGATGATCGAGGCCGTTTAGGGGCAGGGCTTAGGGTGCCTGTTTCACCGCATTATCCTGGATGACGATGGGGCTAACACCGCTGCGGGCAATGGCAATTTGCAAGGCATTGCGGGCCGGGGCGTAGGTGGGGTCAATGGTCAGCGCGCGCTGAAGGAGGGGGATGGCGTCGCGGTCGCGGTCTTCAATCACGGCAATCAGGCCGCCAATGCCCCATGTCAGATGCGAGAAGTCGGCCACGCGCTGCAAACGGGCATAGATATCGCGCATGCGGGTCAGTGCGCGCTGCACGGTTGCCAGGTCGTTGCGGGCGCGGGCTTCGTCAATCAGGGCGATGTATTGCCCGGCCAGATTCACCAGATGGTTGGCGGCCCACGGGTCGCCTTTTAGAACCCATTCCAAGGTGCCGATGCGCGTTTGGCGGTCCAGCGGCATCACACCGTTGTAGTTGGCGTACACCACGCCCATGTGTTCATGGATACGTGGGTCAAGCGCATAAACCTCGTTCGCGCGGTCAATAATGGCCTTGGTGGTGTCATCAATCACACCCGAATAGATGCGCACCATGGCGGCTTTCAGCAGAATATTGCCGTTGCGGAAGGCCCAGGCGTCCCACAGGGCCCAGCTCCACACGGCCAGCAGGGCGGCCATGGCGGCGCCAAGGGCCGGGCGGGGCAGGGTAAGGGGGCGGGGTGGGCCCGCGCGCCACGCGGTGGGGAACATGCGGCCGTGCAGGGCCATCACCAGACCAATCAGCATGAGGGCGGCGGCCGGGGCTGTGGGCAGTTGCATGGGGAAGTCCATCATGGCGTTCAAGCAGATGGTCAGCAGCGCAAAGCCACCAAACAGGCCGGCAACTTGCCATTCATCCAGTGCCTCTGGCACCTCGGTGTCCGTGCCTTGGCTTTGCCACAGGGCCAGGGCGTCACGTAGCGCCCACAGCACAAGGGCGCCAATCATGGCGGCCAGCAGCAGGGGGAAGGCAAATTGCCACAGCCCTGGCAGCTGCATCATGCCGCGCATATCTAAAAACAGAGTCAGGCAGAACACGGCCGAGAGCAATCCTGCCCCAATCACTTTGCCACCCAGGGCGCCGGCGCGGCTGCCGGCCAGGCGCAGGGCCATGGCAATGCCCAAAATAAACATGCTGGCATACAGCAGCCCACCGGCAATACCCATCTCGTCAAAGGCCTGCATCAGGTCGGTGTGGGTGCGTTGGGGGCGTGCCAAGGTGTTGTAGCTGTTGGTGGGGGTAACCACCAAGGCGCTGTAATAGGCTGGGTAGATGCCAAAAAAGCTGCCAAGCCCCACACCATTAAACCAATGGTCGCGGATGATAGCCAAACTGTTCAGGTTGTAGGCCAGGCGTCCGCCATATTCATTCCAGCCGCCTTGGGCGTTGCCAAGGGCGGCCAGTTGGGCGGCGGGGGTGCGGTCAACGGCGTAGGCGCCCGGCACCGGCGAAACATCGCCGCCATGGCGCAGCAATACAAAAACGGGGATAACCAGCCACACCAGCGTCTGCGGGCGCAGCCAGATGCGCACGCGGGCGCGCAGCGCGGGCGAGAGCAGGAAGACAACGGCAAACACCAACGTGGCGGCAATTAGCGCCAACCAGCTGGCGCGCGCGCGGGAATAGAGCAGGAAGAGCGAGCCCAAAGCCAGCAACCCGGCGGCCAGCCCCTGTTCCCACCAGCGCCGGGCGGAAAAGAACAGATACACCATCAGCGGCAGCATCATGGCGGTGTAGCTGCCGGCCAGGTTTTTGTTGGCAAAGCTGCCGCCGGGCACGGCACTTTGCAGAAAGTAGCCCATCAGTTGGTTAACCAGTCCATCGGTTTGGGGCCATGCGGGAACCCAGGCAAACATCCAGCTGGTCATCCAGCCTAGCACGGCAAGCAGGGGCGAGAAGATAACGTAAGGGCTGTTGGCCAACGCGGCATCAAAGCTGTCTTGGTTGAAGCCATGGAATTGGAGAATCCCAATAAAGGCGGTCACCGCAAGGGGCGCGGCCAAGGCCCACAGCAGGCGGCGGGGGAAGGGGTCATCGTGGCGGGCGGTTTTCACCACCCACCACACCACCACGGCCAGTAAAATTTGGGCATAGAGGGCTTTTAGCAAAATAATCCCGCGCATCCAGTTCAACGCATCAATCAGGCTTACGGCGGCCCAGAGGCAAAGCCCTGCCGCAATCCACATCCACACGGGCCCGCGCAGGCTTAGGGTGGCGGTGCCGCGCAAAAGTGCATCACCCAGCAGCAGCAGGGCGGTGAGGCCGGCAAAAAAGCTGGTGGCCATCCAGCGTATATCCCCACTCACTTCCGGCACGGCCAGGTCAAAGTAAAGCGGCAGGGTTGCGGCAAAAAAGAGCAGCAGGCCGCGCACAACGCGCAGGCCAAGGGCCATGGGCGGGGCGGCGTCGGGGGTGGCCGTGGCGGCTGGCGCCAGCAGTTCGGCGGCCTTGGTGGGTTTTGTGCGGGTCTGGGGGGCTTTTTTGGCAGCGTTCATGGGGCGCAGATTAGGCCAAAAAAGCTGCCAGCGCACGGGGCCGTGCCCGTTTTGTCAGCACCGTCAATGGTGGTTGAGAGGAGCGGACGCGCAGACGGGGGGCATGTGCAGCACGGGCTAAACAATGCGGCAAATAGCTTTAGTCATGGTCGGGCGGGGGCACGGGGGCGGGGGCCAGGTTCCAGAGGCGCCCATGGGCCACCGCATAAATGTGGCGCCAAGGGAGAAAGCCCAGCGCTTCGGGAAAGGTCAGTTCATCGTGCGTATTATAAACGATGCGTCTATCGTCATGGCTCATGGCGGCGGCCACGGCGCGGTGGTGGGGTCCGGCCAGCAGGGTTATGTCGGGGTGGCGCTCCATGTGCTGCAAAAGGCGGCGTAAAACCGCCAAACTGGGGGCATAGGGGGCGTCATCCAGCACCAAAATCAGGCGTCCGCAGGGGGGTGTATCGTGGGGGTGGGGCATGGGGTTGGTCTCCGTTTCTGCCCAATTCTGGCCATTGCCCGCCTAAATAAATGAAAAAGTGGCATTTTTTTACAAAATGCCAAAAAATTGCATACACCCCTCTTGCCAAGGCAAGGCTTTCCCCCCATTGTCTCTCGTATACGATAATCTAACCAAAGGAGCCTCTCAATGATGCAAGCCACTCAAGCCCGCTTTGATACCGCCTTTGAATCCCGTTTAGCGAACATCAACCTCACCAGCGTTATGGCCCAC
This sequence comes from Pseudomonadaceae bacterium, assembly GCA_947464215.1. Taxonomy (GTDB): domain Bacteria; phylum Pseudomonadota; class Alphaproteobacteria; order UBA2136; family UBA6156; genus JADCGN01. The sequence continues at coordinate 18,506 of CANHVX010000004.1, forward strand.
GTTGCGGCCGACACAGGCCTCGGCGAAGCCGACCTCGCCCGTGCCGAGCAGCTCTATCGCCAGTTTCTCACGCTGAAGGCGCGTTATCCGCACATGTCGTGGGTGCCGCCGCGCCTGGTCGATGAAGTCTGGCACGCCCACATCACCTTTACCCGCCAGTATATGGCCGATTGCGACTTGCTGTTCGGCGAATATCTGCACCACAACCCCGATATGGACAGCGCGGAAGCCGAAACCCGCTTCCACGCCGACACCGTGCCCGCCTACCAAACCGAATTTGGCACCAACCTGCTTGCCTACGGTCTCACCAAGGCTCATGCGGATTGTAAGTAAAAATGTTTAGTGGGGTTTTCTAAACAAACCTGTCAAAGAAGCCAATTGTCCCCGTCGAATAGTGGCGGGGATATTTTGTGCGTTGGTTCCAAAGTGTCCATGCTGGGCGTTACTTTCAAGAATACGGATATTTTGAAAATCGTGTGCTGAAGTGATACTCGTGAGTGAGTGAGTGGTAAAACACTCATCAAGCACAATATATTTACGATATTCACCCTCTGGCACCACCAGCACCAACATCCCCCCAGGCCTCAAAACCCGTTGAATTTCCTCCATCACGGCCTCCACCCCCAAACCCGTGCCGGGCAAATACGGCAAGCTATGCAGGCTCAGGCGCGCAAACACCACATCAAACTGGGCGTCGGGGAAGGGCAGTTGGCGCATATCGCCCTGCACCACGCAGTCGGCGGGCAATTTGTTGGCTTTGCCAAGGTCCTGGCACAGCGCCACCGCATGGTCAGAGAGCTCCAAACCGCGCACGCGTAAATTGGGCATATGCTTGTGCAGGTGGGCCAGGTGGCGCCCGTTGCCGCAGCCCAGGTCCAGCCAGTCGAGGTTGGTTTTCCCAACAACTTTCAGCGTTTCTGTCACCAGCCCATGCAATTCCACAATCGCATCGGCACTTAGCTTTTGCCCCATCCGTTCAAAATAAAGCTGCCCGGCGTAGCTGTTGTAATAGCCGCGCATGCCGCGCACCAGCAGGTTGCACCAGAGCGTTAGCAGCTGCTGGTGGGGGGCATAATGCGGGGTCAAGCCTTTGTATTCCAACGCATGCAACGCCTGTCGCAACACATCCACCTCGGCTTCGGTGCGCATCTCGGCCAAAAACCCCAGGGTTTTCAAAAGCTGGAATTTATCCGGGCTGATAATCTCGCCAGTGGTGGCCTCAATATGCCGAAACGCTTCATATAAATAGGTCACAGCGCGCGCCTTCACCTTGGGCGGGAAGGGGCGGTCATATTCCACCAGCAGGTCGTGAAGGCCGTCATGGAGCGCCACCAGCAAATCGGGCCGAAAGGTCGGCATGGGGCGGTCCACGGCCATCTGCCATGCCCCGCGGCCGGTCAGCAGCCAGCCGTTGTCCACCTGGGCGGCGGCGGCAATATCATTCAGGCGGTCAATCGGCGGGGCGGCGTCGCCGTCCATATAGCGGTAAAGCTGCGCCTCACTTATGCCACTCGCCGCGGCCAGTGCGCGTTTGCCACCCACGGCATCGGCGCAGGCGGCCAAGCGGTCGGCCAGCGTGCCCAGGGGCCGATAGGTAAAAGCGGTAGGGTCAGGCGGCGGCAGGTCCATCATGCTCTCATATATGAGAGACGCAAAAGCGCCATCCTGACACCATCCCCCAAGCCCCTTGCCAATTCAACCGGTTGCACCTACATGGGGCCTTGGTATGTCCCGTTTTTTCGAAAGGAGAATATATGCCATCTTCGAAACCCGCCCCCCTGTGGAGGCATGGCATGTGCTTGGTCTACGTGACCAAACACATGTCTGCGTTTCCGCCCGAACTGGCGGAATTCCTCGTCACCCACCGGGCGGAGGCCACCACCGTGGCCTTCGTCCCGGCGGGCGCCGAGATCGTCATGGCCGATGTCGGCCAGCTCCTTTTCCGCTTGAAAAAGGAGTGCGACTTCAACATCCTAGGCTACAACGCCGAGGTCTGGCCTCCTATGGGCCAGGAACAAGCCGAAGCTCGCGCCCGTAGCGGCTTCGCAGGAGGCCTGCAAGGCACCTTCGTGGTGCGCTAAAGGCTCAAAAACCAAACAACGCGCCGTCCCTCAGGGATGGCGCGTTGTTGCATAAAAAGGCTAGTTTTTTAGCTGTCCAAACCCCAACAGAGCGCCATTGCTGGGCTTTTGCACCAGTAGCACCCATTGGGGCGTGGCGGGTAGCAGGGCTTTGGCCAGGGTGGCACGGCCTTTGGCGGTGCGGGCCTGCACAATGGCGCGCACGCGCAGAATGTTGGCGTGTCCCGCAATGGGCTCAACGCCCATCACCCACGCGTCGCTGTCAGCCCCTAGGCTTTCTGGCAGAGCCGCCTCCAAACCCCCATCTGGGGTCAGCTTCAGGGCAAGGGCGGCGGGCTGGGGGCCTTTTTGGGCCTCGGCGTAGGCGGTGTCCCAGTTCATCCACAGGGGGGGCTCGGCCACAAATGTGCCATTGAGCAAGGGCATAGGGGTAAAAACCTCGCCCGGGCGGCGGCCGATGGTGTTCGAGTAATCATATTGCCGCTGGGTGGCATCGGCCAAGCCAAAGGGGTCTTTGCGGGTGCCTTGGTCCCAATAGTCCACGTGCTGCTGAAGAATAACCATGCCCGTGTCGGCGGCGGCAAGTCCGTGCAGCTTTTTTTCGGCTGCGGGGCAGTTGGGGCAATATTTGCTGGTAAATAGCTCCACTACCACGGGGGTGGCCCAGGTGGGGGCCACAAGAAGCGAGAAAAGCGAGAGGAGGGTCAAAAGGTGGGTGCGCATGGGGGGCATGCTACAGGGGCCGGTGCGTCTTTGCCAACACAATCCTTATCAATAAAATCAAGGTGTGGCGCAGAATATGTCAGGAATATATAGGGCGGTAAGGTATAAAGGGGTATGAAACGTTCACGTTGGTATGTGCTTATGCAATCAACCACACTGCTGGCGTGGCCGGCCGTGGCGGTTTTGGCTCAAGAATCAACGGCGGTGCAGGCGGTCAAACCTGTCACCATGCAAGATAGCCGCTATACGGCCTTACGCACGCGTGTTGATACCCAAATCAAGGCCCTTAAAGCACAGATCGATGCCGCCAAGGCCTGCCACGCCAATCAGCGGATGTGGAACGGCACCAGCTGCAACGCGCAATGCCCGCCCAATTACAGTGCGTCGGTGTCGGTGGTGCCCAACACGCGGTTTCGGTCACCGCCACCACCGCCGCCCCCGCCTCCGCCCCCCCCTCCGCCTAGCCGACGCCGATCGGGCCGCGTGATCTGCACGCACTTCATGAACAAGGGCGAGATGGCGCCCGATGTCTGGCGGGCCGACCTCACCTTTACCGCGCAACATCTGTCTCAGGTCACGGTGCGCGGCTATCATGTCTGGGCTATTCCCTACGTGCGGCTTATGCGCCGTTCGCCGCTGGCCGAGGCCATCATGCGCCCCATCGCCTTGGCCCGCGCGCAGGAAATTGCCTATCAGGTGGGTATCAGGCCGCACGGGTCATGGGCGGGTAAATGTATCCGCGTCACCATGGAGCCGCTCTGTTACCTGATTGGTTTATGCGTGCCCGAGCAAAACTGGCAAGCATTGTGGGCCGAGTCAACGCCCTATCACAAAGCTTAGGGGTTACGCAGAACATGAACAATCAGGTTCACAACACGTTAACCAACACCATTGGCGCGCGCGCCA
>CANHVX010000005.1 GCA_947464215.1 Pseudomonadaceae bacterium
GCGTGGGGCCAGGCCCGGGCGGACTTTAATGAGCGTTTGGAAAATGGCGACCCTGCCACCGTAAAGCAAGGGTGGCAGCGCTATTATGTGAAAGGCCAAACCGCGACGGGCGGCAGCGCCCCCGGCACCCACATGAGCAAGCGCAGTTTGAGTGCCCCGGTTGTTTCGGCTCTTCCGGAGCCGCTGGTGGACAGCTTGGGGCTGCTTGAGCGCCCCTGACGCACAGCCCCATGCACCACGCCCCCCAGACAAAGCCTGGGGGGCGTGGTTGTTTGGACATGTTATGGCGGGTGGCCTTATGCGGTTAGGGTGTGGTGTCATCCGCCGGTTTGGGTGGCTTGGCGGGTGCCGCTTTCGGCTTTTTGGGCGTGAGCGCCACCGAGCTTTTCAGCTGCTGGCGCAGCGGAGGCGGCGGGTTGCCGGAATGGGCTTTGGCGAGTTCGCTGGCTTGTTCGAAACTGCGGTTTTCAGGAGGTTGGGGGGGGAAAAGGGGGTCGCGCACGGGTGTGGCTCCGTTGTGTTGCAATGGCGCCTTATGGCTGAATTGACCCAGATTTGCAAGCCTGCGCTGGCTGTGGCAGGGTGACGCCATGACGACTTTTACCCCCGACACGATAACGGATGGCGCCGATGTGCTGCGCGCCCGCGTGCGCGATTTGCCGACGGCGCCAGGGGTTTACCGCATGTTGGATGGTGACGGGCGTGTTCTGTATGTGGGCAAAGCCCGCAACCTGCGCGCGCGCGTGACCCAATACACCCAGTTTGACCGTATGGTGGTGCGTATCCGCAAAATGGTGTTTGAAACCCGCGACCTGGTGGTGGTGGAAACCCGCACCGAAGCCGAAGCGTTGCTGCTGGAAGCGAACCTAATTAAGAGCCTCAAGCCCAAATACAACATTAGCATGCGCGACGACAGCAGCTATGTGAGTGTGGTGATTACCGGCGATGAAACGCCCCTGATACGGGCCCACCGGGGCGCCCGCGCGCGCGGCAACGGCCCTGACCACGCCACCTACTTTGGCCCTTACCCAAGTGCCGCCGCCGTGTATTCCACCCTTGACCTGATGGAACGCGCCTTCCGCTTACGGACGTGCGGCGATGCGACCTTCCGCCACCGCACCCGCCCCTGCCTGAAATATGACATTAAACGGTGCAGCGGGCCGTGCGTGGGGAAAATTGACCCCGCCGCCTACGCCCGCAGTGTGGCCCAAGCCAAGCGTTTTTTACAGGGCGAGCGCCAAGATGTTTTGGCCGAGTTGCAAGCCCAAATGGCCACCCATGCGGCGGCCTTGGACTATGAAGCGGCGGCGGCGGTGCGCGACCGTATCCAGGCGCTGGCCAGTGTGGTTTCGGCACGTGGCGCCCTGACCCATGCGCTGGATGATGCCGATGTGTTTGGCATGGTGGTGGAAGGCGGGCGGGTGGCCATTCAGGCCTTTTACTACCGCAACGGGCAGCATGTGGGGAACCATGTATTCTACCCCACCTATGACGATGACAGTGATGGCGACACGGGCGAACTGATGCGTGTGTTTGTGGCGTTGCATTATGTGCAGCGACGCGCGCCGCCGCTTATTGTGGCCAACATTGCCCCCGCCGATGCCGATGAATTGGCGGAAGCCCTGCGGGTAGCCACCGGCCGCAGTGTGCGTTTGGAACAGCCCCAACGTGGTGACAAAGCCGATATTGTGCAGCATGCCGTGGACAATGCCCGCGCTGCCCTTCATCGCAAAGTGGCCGAAAGCGGCAACTGGAGCAACCAAATGGCGTTGTGGGCCGAGATGCTGGGCCGCGAGGCGGTGGGGCGTGTGGAGTGTTATGATATTTCCAACATCTCGGGCCGTTACCCGGTGGCCAGCTGCGTGGTGGCCGGCCCCGACGGCATGGACAAAGCCCGTTACCGCAAATATGCCGTGCAGACCAAAAATACCCCGGATGATTACGCCATGCTGCGCGAAGTGCTGACCCGCCGCGTGGCCCGCGCCGCCAAAGAGAACGATTGGCCCGACGTACTGCTGGTGGACGGCGGCAAAGGCCAACTGAATGTGCTGGTGGACGTGATGCGTGCAGCCGGCGCCCTTTTTGCCGACGGAACGCCCGCGCTGGTGGGGATTGCCAAGGGGGAAGAGCGCGACAAGGGGCTGGAGGTGCTCTTCCACGCCTGCCCTGACACCGATGACGAGGGCGGCGTGGCCCTGCGCCAGCTGCCGATTGCCAAGGACAGCCCGTTGATTTTTGTGCTCCAGCGTATCCGCGACGAAGCCCACCGTTTTGCGATTACCTACCACCGTTCCAAGCGGGCCAAAGCGTTGGAAGCCAGCCGCTTGGATGATATCCCCGGCGTGGGGGCTGCCAAGAAAAAGGCCCTTTTGCTGCATTTTGGCAGCGTGGCGGCGGTGCGCGGCGCCGACGAGGCCGCATTGGCAGCCGTGCCGGGCATTGGGCCGGTGCTGGGGGGGATGATTTACCGTTATTTTCAGCAATAAAGGGTTGCGGTGGGATGCCGTAAGTGTATACTTGTAGGTGTTGAAAAGGGGCATTGGGCCCGTTTCCGTTTTAGAGGAGGTGCCTTTGGGTGCCGGAAACTGGGGCGATGACCCCGCGACGTTGGGCGGGCGGATTATCGCCACCCACGAAATTGGCCGGCGAGCTGGCTACAGCACGGCGGATGCCGCGCTGACGGCCTTTGACAAAGGCCAGCACGCCGAGATGGCCGCCCTTGGCCTTGGCACCTTGGGTGCCGAAGATGCCGCCCGCAACGTGGTGCGAGACGGCGCGTTCGGCCTGGACGCATTTGACGCCATTTTTGGGCCGAAACGGTGACGACAGAGGGGGCTGCGGCCCCCTTTTGTTGTGCCAAATGGCTAACGGGCTTTGGTGCCGTGGAGGGTAAAGGTGAGGCTGATGGTGGGGCCGACCCATTCGGCCTTAGGGTCGGACTGTTGGCCCAGGCCCAAGGTGAGGCGGTTGAGGGGTAAGGTGGCGGTGGCCTGCACGCCATTGGCCGCCGGCGTGACGGTGAAGGGCAGGGTGACGGCATGGGTTTGGCCACGCACCGTGAGGGTGCCCTCGGCCCGATATGTGCCGGCGGTGGTGGTGGACGTGATGCGGGTACTTTGGAACGTGGCGGTAGGGAATTGTGCGGTGTTGAACCAATCGGCCGTGGGGAGGGTGCCATCGTACATCGCATTGCCGGTGTTGGCGCTGCCGGTGACGATGGTGGCGCTGATGCGGCTGGCCGTTAGGTTTTCGGGGAGCCAAGTGACCTCGGCCGACCATTGGCGGAAGGTGCCCTGGAAGGGGTTTTCCGCATGCGTGCCCTGAAAGGCAATGGTGCTGGTGGCGGGGGTGAGCGTGTAGGTTTCGGCTATGGCTGGGGCACCTCCCCCTATAAAACTGCTAGCTAATAGAGAGTATATGAGACGACGACGCATGGGTTTATTCCTTAGATTTAAGAAAGGTGATGCGGGGTAGCAGATGTATTTTATCGGTTACCGCATGTTTGATGACAGCCGCTACATGCACACCTCCTGTGGCCATCAGTAGATAGGCGATAATCTCGTGACTTTCCTTCGCGATCCCATTGACGATGCTGTTCATGGCCAGGCCTGGAATATGTGGCCACGTGAACAAGCCAAAGACAAGTGTGGGCAGGCCGTAGGGGCTTGAGGAGACCATGAGCCATCCCGTAAGTGGCATGGTGAACATAAGGATATACAGGGCAGCGTGACCTGCATGAGCCGCCTTTACTTCCCATGCTTTCATGTTCTGTGGCAGAGGCGGTGTATGCGTTGACAGGCGCACCAGCAACCGCAGACTGACGGCCAGCAGCACCAGCACGCCTAGGCTTTTATGCCACTGAATCACGGTGAACATCCATGGTTTGGGGAGTGATTCAAGCAGCAAACCACTGGCCAGCATGGCGCCCAGTGCCAGCGCGATAAGCCAGTGCAAGGTGATGAGAAAGCCGTGGTAGCGGGTGGGAGCCATGGTGTTTTCCTGTGCGGGTTGAATGCGTTCAGCCTAGGCTGATTTTCTGCGGAAGAAAAGGGGGAGACTGTGTCTCCCCCCTTTGATGTCCTCTCCTATTCGGGACGTTGGGGCGTGAGTTGCTCGAACTCGGTTTCCAGGCGCAGGGTGACCTCGTCGCCGACCATGGGCACGTAGGTGGATAGGCCCCATTCTGAGCGCTTTAAGGTTGCAACCGCCGAAAAGCCAACCGCAGGATTGCCGCTGATGGGTTTTTTGGTGTAGGCGCCGTTGAACGTGACATCGAACGTCAGGGGTTTCGTGACGCCCATAAAGGTGAGGTCTCCGGTCATCTTACCGGTTTTTTCACCCGTTTTGACCAGCTTGGTGCTGGTGAAGGTGATGGTGGGGAATGCGGTGCTGTTCAGCCAATCTTTGCCGGTGGCGAGTTCTTTGTCGAAGTCTTTTTTCTCGGGGTAGGGGAAGTCGGTTTCAATAGAGGCGGGGTCTACACGGGCGGTGACTTTGCTTTGCTCGGGCGCCGTGGGGTTGAGGGTGAGTGTTGACTCGAGCCCGGTAAAGCGCGCCGTGTAGTTGGACAGCCCCATGTGGCTGAGGGAAAAGGTGAGGCTGGCGTGGGATTTATCGAGCATATAGGTGCCGGCGGGCATGTCTTTGAGGGCCACCATCTCTTGGGCGTAGGGGGCCAGCGCGGTGGTGCCGAGCAGCGCGGTGGTGAGAACGAGGGTGCGGAACATAGCAGAGCTTTCGTGTTGGGGTTTATCTTTATTTCATAATTACTGAAATAATGAAATTGTCAAGGCGGGTGATTAAGGTTTGAGAGCCATAACATGCCGGGCAAGGGATGAGAGCGCCTCGACCCCTGGGCTTTTGGGAAACACCTGAGCCACCAGCTGGTGTGAGCGCACCGCCTGCGACCAATATTTGCACTGCGGCACCTGACCCACCAAGGGCGGCGGAGGCAGCTGCAGAAAACCTTCCACGGCCTTTGCCAAGCGTGTGTGCACCTGGGCGGCCTCGCGCGCGGTGGCCTGGTTCATCACCACCTGCGTGTTGTTCACGCCGTGCTGCTGCCACAGCACTTTGATGAGGGCGTAGGCGTCGGTGAGGGAGGCGGGGTCGGGCGTGGTGAGCAACAGAGCACGGCTGCTTTGCGCGCACATGAGCAGTGTGGTGGGGCTGATGCCGGCAGCGGCATCGACCAGAATGGTGCTATACGTTTCGCCTAATGAGTGCAGTTCGTTCATCCACCCCGCCAGTGTGGGCAGAGCCAGCGTGGCCAGACCCATATGGCCGCTGCTGCCCGCCAAAAGATGAAAGCCATGGGGTGTGGGCGTGATAGCCTCGGCGAGCGTGCAGCGGTGCGCGAGGACATCGGCCAGGCTGGCCTTGGGCGTGAGGTTGAGCTGGACATCGGCGTTGGCGAGGCCGGTGTCGCCATCGACCACCAAGACTTTACCCCCGTGGGTTGCCAGCACGTGCGCCATGTTGAGTGTAAACGACGTTTTACCCACGCCCCCCTTACCCGAGGCCACGGTGATGATGTTGGGTGTATGGACGTTCATAGGCGGGGCGCCAGCGTGGCGTTGGTTTCGGTTGCAAACTCCCACGGGTGCACCGGCAGCTGGGTGAGCGCCTCGGCCAGCCATTGGGCCGTGAGGGGCAGCGGTGGCGTGGCCATATCGGGCGCGTGGGTGGCCAGCCCCATGGGCAAGCCGGACCCGACTGCCGTGGCGACCACGGACCCGTAGCGAGTGGTGCAGTCGAGCTTCGTGAAGATAAGGCTGCTGAGTGAAAAGCGATGGCAGGCCACGGGCAGCGCTTGCATATCTTCCGCATTCACGTTGGCGGGCAACACCAGATGTGTTGCCCAGGACGTGCCGGCCGGCAGGTTGAGCACCGCAAGTTTGCGCTGCAACGCCACCAGTGTTGCCGTGGCAAATGGATTGATGCCGGGTGTATCTATAAGCAGCAGGTGGCGTGGCCCGAGTTCGGCCGCGGCTGCGTGCAAACCACCCGCGCCTGTGACGAGGTGGGCATGGTCGCCCATCACCTCGGCGGCGATGGCCAGGGGCTCGAAGCCGCCGATTTTTTGGTCGTCGAGCGAGAGCAGGCCCACATTGCGCCCTTGCCGCCGTGCCTGGATGCCGAGCTTTGCCACCAACGTGGTTTTACCCGCGCCATGTGGGCCAATAAAAATATGAATGCCGGCGGAGGATAAAAGATCGGTGGGGGTTTTGACCGCCAGTTGCTTGCCCAGCAGCATGGCCAGTGATTCGGACTCGGTAAACCCCGCCGCTTTCATCCCCGGCAGGGCGGTGAGCAGCGGCTGGCACAGATGCTCGGGCAGGCCATGGCTGTGCAGGGTGCTGGACAACAGAGTGGGCAGAGGTGGTTTGGGCGTAGAGGGGAACGCGTTATGGGAATGATTGGCGGACAGATTGGCAGGGGCCGGAGCGGGCACGGGACGCGGGGGTGGGGGATCGTCATTCAGGGCAGCCGTAATTTCGAGTGAGGGCTTGCCGTTGCGCATGATTTTACGCGTGTTGAGAATAAGTGCTTCTGGCCCCAACTGCGTGCGAATGATGGCCAGCGCCTCGGCCATGGTTTCGGCAGTGATGGTTTTGATGCGCATAGGGGCCCCTTAACGGTAGCCACTGTGGCAGAAAACAAGCCACCTGGGAATATGTAACCCGCATATGACATGCTTTTACCGCACAAGGGAACGATAGGATTGGCGAATATTGGCACACCGCGTGCATAGAGAAAGGCAAGGAAAGATGTGTCCATGCCCGTTTCGATGATTGCCAACTCCTCGGCCCAGCTTGCGCAAAGCGCGATCCGTGTCCGCTCTGATGCCATGACGGCCAGCTCTCAGCGGTTGAGCAGCGGCTTGCGCGTGACCAATGCGGGGGATGATCCGGCGGCGCAATCGGTAGGCACAAGCCTGAAAATTACCAATGCGGGTTTGAAAACGGCGATTTTGAATGCGGGCTCGGCGGTAAGCGCTTTACAGATTGCCGATGGTGCCATGGGCCAGATGAGCGGCTTGATGATACGGATGCAATCGTTAGCGACCCAAGCGGCGAGTGGCCAGATGCAAAGCAATTCGCGCCAGATGATTGATACGGAATTTCAGCTTTTGAAGAGTGAAATTGGCCGTTTGGCACAGACGACGGAATTCAATGGGGTGAAATTGCTGGCAGGCACGCGGAACTTTACCCTTACCGCCGGAAGCACGCTGGCCAATGACGGCATTGCGGCGGTACGGTGTGACCCCGATGTGGTGACTAATGACCGTGTGTTCAATTACAGCTACAACTCGGCAACTGAAGTTTTGACCGCCAGCCGTGTGGATGCGGGAGTGGCGACCAGCCAATCGATTGACGTAACCGCCCTGTTGGATGCTGTGGCTGGTGCGGGCCAAAACATTGCCTCGGGTGCCTCTTTGGATGTGAGTTTCAGCCAGATTGGCCTTACCCTGACGTTGAACAGCGGCTTTGTGCGCGGTGCTGATATTACCCCGGCCTGCAACGTGACCGCGGCCCCCGATATGACGGTAGTCACCCCAACGTTTGCCCGCGCCAGCACCAACGTGCCCTTGACGGCCGTGGCCGGTTTGACAGCATTGGCCAGTGGCTACAGCGCGACCACCGGCAACTTGACGGTGCCCCTTACAACGGATGGAACGCTGGTGCAATTGGGTGGCCTTGCGGGTGTGAGTTATGCCGTAAACGGCGGTGCTGTAGGTGCCAGTGGTGCCGCCAGCGCAGACCTTGTGGGTGCTGGCCCCACCACCGTGGATGTGTATGTTGATTTGCCCGCAGGTGGCACGGCCCGGGTGGGAACGTTGACGACAGGTGCTGTGACCACGACGGGTGTAACTGCGGGTAACGTTGTGCTGGGTGTGGGCAAAGGTGTGATTGCAGCCGACTATGTGGACGACAATGCCAACACCCGCCTCACCTACAAGGTGGGTATGGGCGTGGTAAGCGGGCAGGACTTGGTGAATGTGGACGTGCCGGCCATGTCTCTGACCGCATTGGCCTTGACCAATGAAAATGTGACCGACACGATTGCTGCCAATAGCGCGATTTCGGTGATTTCTGCCGCCCTAGGAGTGCTGAACCAAGGCCGTGCAACGGTGGGGGCCCAACAGCTGCGGTTGCAGGATATCTCGAGCAATTTGAGTGTGGTGACGGAGAATAATGAATCGGCCCGGAGCGCCCTGTTGGACGCGGATGTAAGCAAAGAAATAAGTGATTTGACGGCTAACCAAGCTTTGATTGAAGCCGGTGTGGCCATGCTGGCCCGTGCCAACCAATTGCCGCAAATTTTGCTGCAGCTGATACGTAATTAAGGCTGACCTGACCCATGAGCAAAAAACCTGCTTCTTCCAGTGTGGCCATGGAACTGGCCAAACAAGCCGCCGCCGCCGCCCGCGCCGAGTTGGCCGCCGAAGACAACGAGATTGTGCACGCACCCGCAGCGCCACAGGCGTTCTCGGGGCGGTGGACGCCCGCGCTGTTGCCAGACCAATTTGGTGTGGATGCCGCGCTGAACCAAGCCCTGACCCACGTTGTAGGCCATATGCAGCACATGTTACGCCTGGAGGGCCTGGATGTGGCAGCCACTGCGGTGGGTGGGGGTGTGGCGCAAAAGAAACAATCGTTGCCTGTTTCTTCAGCAGATACACGGGTTGCCGTGCGCGAAGGCGTGACCGGGCGGGTGATACGGACGTATACTACCCCTGCCATTCTGGGCCTCTATGCCAGCCAGCATCAACGCAATGGAATTGTGGTGGATGGGCAGGTTTAGAGCGTGTTTTGGAGCGTGGGCGCGAGTGTCAGCCGCGGGACGTGCTGCAAGACATAATGTAATACAGGCCACGTTGGCCTTTGCTCTGCGGCACCCCAATGCGGGCAGGCACAGATAAACGGATAGTAACAAGGCAGGCACGCCATGACGAACAGCATTGTCAACACCTCGGGGATTACGACCGGTAGCGACGGCAAGGTGCGCGTGTCGGGCTTTAGCTCGGGCATTGACTGGAAAAACATTGTTGATACGCAGGTAAAAGCCAAACGCGCCCCCGCGGTGCAAATTGAAGCCAAAATTACCAAAAATACGACCCAAGCCACCGCCTACAAAGACCTGAAAACCAAAGCGTCTGCGGTGACAAAATCTCTAGATGCCCTGCGCGCGGCGCCGGGCAGCAGCACGGATGTGTTCAAGTCTAAGACCGCGGCTGGAACGACAGCAGCAACACCTTCGGCCCCTGCTGATTTTGTGCCTTCGGGTATTAACAGCCTGTTGTTGACCAGCATAAGCAGCACGGCCCAGGCCGCCACGCATACCATCCGCATTCAGCAGATTGCTGCGGCACAGCAGATACGTTCGGATGCATATACCTCGACGACGGATACATTGGTTTCTCAAGGGGTCACAGCGGGCACGTTTTCGCTGAATGGCAAAACAATTACCATCAATGCCAGTGATACCTTGCAGGACCTGCGTGCCTCGATAAATTCCGCAGATGCTGGTGTGACCGCCACCATTGTGAGTGCCAGTGCCACCAGCAACTATCTGGTGCTGACCAGCACGAAAACAGGTGTTGATAACGAGATGGACTTTGCTGGTGGCACCACGACCAGCGACAACCTTGGCCTTACCGCCGCAGGCGCTGTGAAATTTGAGCTGACCGAAGCTAAAAATGCCATTTTGGATGTAAATGGAATTACCAACATTGAGCGTAGTTCGAACCAGATTGAGGATATTCTGACGGGTGTTTCTCTGAGCTTGCTGAAGGCGGAAACCAATACCAACATCACGCTTAAAATTGAGCCCGATTTGAACAAAGTGAAAACCGCCATTGCGGACTTTGTGACCGCCTTTAATGCCATGCGTGATTATGTGACCGAACAACGCACGGCCAGTGACCGCAATGAAGACGGCACCACGGCAGATGATGAGCTGGGGCCATTGGCCTACGACCAGCGCTTGCGTGATTTAGGCAACCGTTTGGGCACCCTGGCCGCCACCAGCGTGGACAGCAACACTGACGGCTACCGCAGCCTTGGCCAAATGGGCATCACGCTCAATGAAGACTTTAAGCTGGAAATTGATGACACTATTGTTGACAGCCGTTTGCTGGCTGATGTGGACTCGGTTAAGACCTTGTTCGGCTTGACCACGAGCAGCAGCGACAGCCGTGTGACCGTGTTGAGCCGAACCGGTGACACTGTGGCGGGCACTTACTATGTGAATATTGCAGGCACGGATGGCTCGGGCAATATCACCTCGGCCAACATACAAACCACGGCCGTTACTGGTAACGGTGGGGCGAATGATGGCACGGCCACCATAAGCGGCCAGCAAATTACCGGTGCCACCGGAAGTGCGACCGGCTTGAAGCTCTTTTTTAACGGTGCGGCAAGCCTTGGGGCGGTGAATGATGTGTCGGTGACGATAACCCGCGGGATTGCCGACCTGTTTTATGATGGTTTTAATGATGCCACCAAAGCGACCACGGGTAGCCTAGACACGGCCGTAACCGAGCTTTTGACCCAAAATGAAGATTATACCAAGCGTGTAAAAGATATTGATACGCGTTTGGAAACGTATCGTGCCCAACAGGAATATAAGTTCACCCTGATGGAGACAGCCTTGGCCAAGCTAGAAAGCCTGCGCAGCACCATTGACAGCTTATTCAAAACCGACAGCAACAGCGGCTAAGTATCGTTTATGGATGAACCTATACGCCCAACGTATAACGCTGCTGCCCAGGCGGGTGCGCGCGACTATATGCTCCGCCAATTGCAGCAAGCTGGCCCTGCTGAACAACTGGTGATGTTGCTGGATGGGATTTGTAAATTTTCGACCCAAGCCAAAGAAGCCATTGGCCGCGGTGATATTGCCGCACGATGTGCAGCCAATGCCCGCGCAATTGAGATTGTGAGCCATTTGCTGGGCATGGTTGACCCTTCGACGGGGGGGGAAGCCGCGCAACGTTTATTCCGTATCTATGGCCGGTTGTTGCAGCGCTTGATGCGGGTGGATTTTGAAAATTCGGCTGCCATTTGTGATGAAGTGATTGGGCATGTGCGCGACCTGCGCGCAGCCTTTGCAGCCACGTTTGCCACACCGCAGCCTGCTGCCGCCCCTGCGAGCGCCGTGGTTGCCGGGCCTGTGCCCAACACCTTGCTGCCTGTGAAGCGTTCGGCCACGGCCTAAGACCATTTGTGTTGAATATTGGGTAGATTTTAGGCGCCCAGCGCCACCTTTGCCGTTGGTTTTGCTATGATGGGCGCACGTATGAAACTGATAAAGGATGCCCGCCATGGCTGATGACGCCAAAGCCGCTGCCGCGCCTGCCACGGAAAACCAAGCCGCTGAGGGAGAAGCCTCTGCTGTTGACGCGGGAGCAAAGAAAAAACGATTGCTGATGATTGGCTCGGCCATTTTGGCTGTCGTGGGGATTGTCATTGCCGTGGGCGTGGTGTTTTTTTTGGGTGGAGAAAACAAGAAAGACACGGAAGAACTTAACAAATCGGCCCATATACCGGCTGTGGCCATTTATGATGTCCCTGAATTTACCCTTAACTTATTGGCCGATGAAACCGGTGGCGTGGCGCGTTTTATGAAAATGAAGCTGGCCCTTGAATTTGAAAACGCGGCCGATATTTCTGCCATGAATAAGCTTCTCCCCCGCTTGCAAGATGATTGGGGTGGATTTTTGCGCCAGATGCGCGCGAGCGACATGCAGGGTAGTGCGGCCTTGCAGCAGCTGAGAGAATCGCTGTTGCGCCGCGCCACGCAAACCCTTGACCCTATACCTCTGAGGGCTGTTTATATCCGTGAGATGCTTGTGCAATAGCCCCGCCCTGGCCCCGCTTGTTTCAGGTTGCGCGAAAAAGAGGCGGACCGTATGGCGGCAGGTAGGCTTATGTTGTATTGTTGATTTGCAAGCCCCTGATACACCATGAGCACGACACCCGCGGCACCCCCCAAAAGCGAAGATGATATGCTGCGCGAATGGCAGAGCATCGCGTCTGGAGAAAGTGCTGCCCCAGATGGTGACGACGAAATGGCGAAAGCCATGGGCCGTGAAGGGCAAAAGATCCTTGACCAAAATGAAATTGACAGCCTGCTTGGCATTGATAAGTCGGACGATCCGGACAAAAACCGTGGCGTAAGGGCTTTGTTGGACCAAAGTGTTGTGAACTACGAAAAGCTGCCCATGCTTGAAGTGGTTTATGACAAGTTTGAGCGTATCCTCTCTACCAGTTTACGCCAATATACTGCTGATAACGTTGACGTGGCCATTATGAATATGACCAGTGTGCGTTTTGGCGATTATCTTAACCAAATACCCCTGCCGGCGGGTATTGTGGTTGTTAATGTCATTGGCTTGGAAGATTATGTGTTGCTGGTTTACGAGAGCAGCCTTATCTATGCCGTGGTTGACGTGATGCTGGGGGGGCGCAAAAGCAGGCCTCTCCCCCCAACCGGACGTAACTTTACCGCCATTGAACGCAAAATATTAGACACCCTCACGGAAATTGTGTTGCGCGATTTGAGCGAAAGTTTTGCCCCGGTTGCCCCCCTTCAATTCAAGGCCGAGCGGATGGAAGTTAACCCCCGCTTCACCGTGATTTCCCAAGAAGCCAACGTGACCATTCTGGTGACAGTAAAAGTAAACCTTGAAGGCCGCGAAGGGCGTATGCAGTTCTGTTTGCCCTATGCAACCCTGGAGCCGATTCGGGAACAGCTTCTTCAACAATTTATGGGTGAAAAATTTGGCCAGGATAACATTTGGGAAAACCACCTGAGCCAAGAACTTTACCACACCACCATGGAGCTTGATGCCGTGCTGGACCAAATGCAATTCCCCCTCAGCGAGGTGCTGGAATGGCGCGTGGGCGACACCATTATGCTGAATGCCCGCGAGTTTACCCCTGTTCGGCTTGAATGTGGCGGTGTTGTTAAACTTGTTGGCACCATGGGCCGCGCGTTGGATTTTAAAGCCGTCCGCATAAGCCACACGATAACGGATCTTAATAATATCAAGCAAAAACAATAAGGCATGATCCTGTTTTTTAACATTCTCACGGTTTGCTTGTTAGCCTTGGTGGCTGGGCTTTTGCTTGTGGTTGGCCAACAGGTTCGGGTATGGCGCAAAGCCATGCAAGACAGCCCGTTATTGGCTGAAAAACTTGCTGAGCAATTGCTCTCGGCCCGCCGTGGATTGGATGAATTAAAAAAAGGCGTTGTGGCCCAAGGCCCTGAACTTAACCGGTTGCTGAGTGATGGTGGGAAACTGCGCACGGAGCTGCAGTATTTACTGCAACGCGCGGACAAAGTGGGTGCCCAGCTGGAAGGGATGAGTGCCAAAGTGGATGCCGTGTCTTCGGCGGGAACGCCCACCCCTGTGGCCCCCATGGCCCCTGTGCGCCCCAAAACCGCCGCCAAAGCCGCCTATGCCGGCTTGGTGGAGCAAGTTGCCGGTGCCAATGGCCACGCCGTGCAAACCACCAGCCGTGCCAAAGACCCCTTAGAAGAACTTCTGGAAGGGTTGCAAGGCGGCGCCGATGCCCTGGAGGCCCGTGCGGCCCATATGGCCACAGGTGCCCCCAAGCGACGTGGGCCTGTGACGCAAGCAGAACTGGATTTGCAGGAAAAAATGGGGCTTTAGGTAGCCCTTTTTTATCGTCTTTTCCTAAGGTTAAAGCGGAGGTTGGAAGGATTGGATGAGGGTGCCGACCAGCAGGTGCCAGCCGTCGATAAGCACAAAAAATATCAGTTTGAAGGGCAGGGCAATGGTTGCCGGTGGCAGCGTGATCATCCCCATACTGGTGAGAATGCTGGCGATGGCTAAGTCTATCACCAGAAAGGGCAGAAACAGTAAAAAGCCGATCTCGAAGGCGCGGCGCAGTTCGCTTATCATGAACGCGGGAATGAGCGCTTGCAGCGGCACCTTAATTTGCTCGGGCTTGACTGTGGGGCCGGGCAGCACGACGGCGTCTTGCTCGGCCTTTGGAAGCAGTGACACAAACAATTCGAGGTCTTCAGACCGCACATTGGCCAGCATAAACCGGGCAAAGGGTTGAGTTGTGCGGGTGAAGGCCTGTTGCTCGGTTATCTGCTGGTTTAGATAGGGGGAGAGGCCTTGCTCGTACGCGGCCTTGAGTGTGGGGGCCATAATAAAGCTGGTGAGAAACAATGCCAATGCCACCAGAACCCCGTTGGGCGGGCTGCTTTGCAGGCCAATGGCATTGCGCAAAAAACTGAACACTACCACGATACGTGTAAAGCTGGTGACCATCATGAGAATGCTGGGCGCCAGCGACAGCACGGTGACCAGTGCGATGAGCTGAAACAGCCTCTGTGAGCTGAGAAGGTCGGTGCCGAGATTGATGTTAAGAGGCCCGGCTTCCTGGGCCCATACCAGGGCAGGGGCCAGCATGGCCACTGTGAGAGCCAGTGTGATGGCGCGTGTGCGAAAAGAGTTCATCGGCGAGGCTTTTTTACAGGTGCATGGGGTTGAGGCGGCACGGCGGCCGGGCGCGCGAGGCTATGCACCACCGTGGTGTGATTGTTGGCTGTAACCAGCACATGTGTGTGGGTGGGCGTTTCAACTTCAACCAGTGTGGCGTGGGCGCTGAGTGGGAGGCGTTGGGTAACACGCCATGTTGACGTGCCTTTGCTAACCGTAAAGCCAAACCGGGTGCCATAGGTTCTGAGCAGCCAACCCAAGCCCATAATAAGCCCCAAGGTGAGAACCAACATGGCCAGTGCGTGCAGGGTGGTGGCGGTGGATAACATGGATATGCTAACGATTGTAAGCTTTGATGGCGTGGTTGACTGTGCGCAGTTTGCCAAGTTCGGCCCCCAACTTTGTTTGCTGGGTTTGCAGGGTGGCTACGGTGGTTTCTATGGCAGCCAGCACGGCGACCCTATCGGCGGGGGATATCTGTTCGACCTCAAGGGTGGCCAGCTGCGCAACCGCCGCCGGAAACGTTGCGGCGTCTGGGTGGCGCAGTGCTTCCAGCAGGGCGGTGAGAGATGACCTATCCATCTAGCGCGCCGCCTGCTTTTGGTTCACTTTATAAATATACGCAAAAATTTCGGCCACGATGGCGTAAACCTCGAGCGGTATTTCGGTATCTAATTCGACTTTTTCCAGAATCTCGATCAGGTCGGCGTCGCGGTGGATGGGAATATTGTGGCTTTGGGCCAATGCAATAATCCGCTCGGCGAGTTCCCCTTTACCCTTAGCCGTGAGTTTGGGTGCGGCGGACTGTTCTTTGTCGTATGCCAAAGCTGCGGCCTTCGTGACCGGCAGAGATACTTGATTTTGAGTTGGCACGCCTTTTGCATCCTTGTTTCCAACGGTGTGGCGGTTGGGTGCTCTCTCTCCTTCCAACCCGCTGCCGCACTGTTATGAAATTCAGATTAGAGGAAGTAGGCCAATATGACCACTGCTGTTGTAACCCCCGCTGGTGCCGGATTGGGCACGTTTGGTGCGTCTGGTGTGGGCGCTGCGGCCCCAACTGGGTTGGATGGCCTTTTTGGCATGGTTTTGGGTGGGCAGATTGCAGAAGATGGCTCTGTATTGCCCGAAACTGAGATTGGGCCGGTGATTGCCACGGCTGCGCCTGAGGTGGCCCTTGATGCGGGTTTGGCTGATGCTGTTTCAACCGCTGTAGCGCCTGTGACGGTGCAGGTTGGGGATTTGCCTATACAGGTGCGGGGAGATGCGGTTGCGCAGGATGCTGTGCAGGCTATGACGGTGCATATTCAGGTGATTTACCAGCAGTTGGTAGGGCAAGGAGGATTCCAATTTGGTGCCAACGGGCAGGCTGGAGACTTGGCCGCGGCTTTGACCAAGCTTGGTATGCCTGCGGAACAGGCCCAGCAGCTAGCCGCGCGTATTGACACCATGATGAGTATTTTACAGGCCCAGCAAGATGCGTTGCGTGCAGCTGAGCCTTCGGCTTCTGGACAAGCAGTGGATATGACCGGATTGGTTGCCGTGCTGCTGGCCAGCATGGGGGTGCAGGTTGATGAAGGACGGCTGACATTGGCCGGCAAATCTGATGATTCTATGGCTCAGCTTGACCCGTTATTTGATGTGAATTCTGCAATGGTTCAGGTCTTTCAGGTGAGTGTTCAGGTAAGCCAAACGGTTACCGTGCAGGTGGATAGCCGCCAGCTTGCCCATGCGGTTGCCCATGCCAATCAGCGTAGCCGTGCCGGACTTGGTATCATGGACGGACTGCTGGGGCAGGATATACAAGCCCCTGTGAGCGCCCCGATAAGCCAGTCTTTCTCGAAAATTTCGGCCCAGCCCCATGTCGATGTGGCCTTGTTCCCGACAGATGGTGCTGGGGATGATATGGCGATTTCGTTGCAGGTTGCATTGCCCGATGTTGCCCAACAGGCCATACAACCCCATGTGGCTGTGGTTGAGGCGCGTTCGGCAGCTGTTGATATGCGTGGCAACGATATGGCCGCCACCGTGGCGGCTGTGGGCGCCCGTGTGCGGACCGACGATGAGCTGAAAGAGCCTGAAGGTGTGACCGTATTTAAACTTAAAGAACACAATGGTGTTGCCGCCCTGCAGGCTTTGGCTGTGACAGCTTTGGAAAAAGCCAGTGACAGCAATACCAACCCCAATGCCGCCCTTTCCCCGTTTGGGAATGTGATGGTTCCCCACCTTGGTGCGGCTGAGAGCGCCAGTTCTACGGCGGCCACAGGAACTATTTTTGAGCGTATGGCGCAAGCCCAGGCCCATGGTGTGGCTAAGCAGGTTCAGCTTCAGGTCCAGAGCCTTGGCGACCAAGGTGGTGGGCAGGTGCGCATGATTCTTAACCCCCCGGATCTCGGGCGTGTGGATATTCAGCTAAAGATCCATGAAGGGATGGTTTCGGGCTCGATTTCAGCGACCGACAGTGCTGTGGTTGAACAGCTGGCCCGCGATATCCAGAATTTGCGGCAAAGCTTCACCGATGCTGGCCTGAAGGTTGGGGAACAAGGGATTTCGCTGATGCTTAATAATAACCCGCAGCAGCAGTCATCTCAGCAAGGGCGCGGCGAACAAGCCTTTGCTGGCCGCACGACACGCGATGGCGTGGCGGATGATGCAGCCCCCCTTTCTACCCCGGCAAGCTGGATTGCCCCTGACCGCATCATTGACGTACGCATTTAACGAGAGGCTGATTTTATGACAACCACATCTGCAACATCTGGCTCTTCGGCGGCGGGCGCTTTAACCGCAGCAGCGACTGGCAATACCGGCCTTAATACAGTTAACTTTGATACCTTTTTAAAATTACTGGTTGCTCAGCTGAAAAACCAAGACCCCTTGAACCCTTTGGACGGCACCCAGTTTACGGGACAAATTGCCCAGTTCTCGACCCTGGAACAACAGATTAATGGCAATAACTATTTGAAAGAAATTTTGGCCCAGCGCGATTTTGGCGAACAAACGCTTGCCAACAGTTATTTGGGTAAAGAGGTTTTGGGGCCCGGTAACCTTTTGGTAAAAGACAGTGCTACCGAAGAATTTGGTTACACGGTTGGGAAAAATGCCAAGCAAGTGATGATTGAGATTATAAGCAACGCCACAGGCCAAACTGTTCGGGAGTTGAAAGGCGATATTGCCGCAGGCAGCCACACCATGACCTGGGATGGTAAGAACGATAAAGGTGAAGCCGTGAATAATGGCACGTTTACTGTGCGCATGACTTCGCGTGATGTGGATGGCAAGGTGGTGGCTTCTTCCGCCAGCGTCTATGGCCAGGTGAGTGGTGTTTTGAACGAGGCCGGAAAAATTTCCCTGCAAACAAAAGATGGACGCAAATTTGCGACCAGCGACGTTTTGGGCGTGCGGATGTAAGTTGGCACACCCTTTGCAAGATATAATTTAACAGCGACAAACGCACGGTAACACAGGAGACGATACGATGGGTTTATTTGGAGCGATGACGGCCAGTGTGAGTGGACTTGGTGCCCAAGGCCAAGCCATTTCGGTGATTTCGGACAACTTGGCTAACACCAACACCATTGGTTATAAATCTAGCCGTGCCTTGTTTTCTCAGCTTGTGACCAGCAATGGGGGGGGGGTTGCGTATAACTCGGGTGGCGTGGATACCAATGTGCTACGTGATCAGGCGGCGCAAGGAAGTTTTAATAGCACCAGCAGCAAGACCGATTTGGCCATTTCGGGCAATGGATTCTTCCGTGTGGCGGACAATAAAACAAACTCGACCAGCACAAGCTATTTTTATACCCGTGCCGGCAGTTTTGCCGAAGACAAAGAAGGATTTTTGGTGAACCCAGATGGATTTTATCTCCAGGGTTGGAAAACAGATTCTGCCGGTAACATATTGAATATTCAGGACCCGCAGGCTGTTGAATTGCAAAGTGTAGGGGTGAGCGCACAGGCAACCAATGCATTGAGCATTGACGCCAACCTGACCAGCACCCGTGCATTGAATGGAAACTTTAATACATCTGCAGCCTTGAATACGTCTTTGGATGCTATGGTGGCCACGCCGACGCAGTTTGATTATATCACTGACTTGCGTGTGTATGACGCCCAAGGTGGTGCTCGCGACCTTACTATCGGATTTTCTAAAAAAGCAGCCAACAACTGGAGCTGGGCCATTTATACGGATGGGGCGAATGTGCAGGGGGGTACTGCGGGCACTAATTTGCGAATTGGCCAGGGTGATCTTCGCTTTACCACGACGGGTGCGCTTAAATTTGCATCGGGAACAACCTTAAACACGACATGGTCGGGTGGGGTGAATACCAGTAATATCACTCTGAACTTTGGCGATTATGTAGGTGGCCCCATTGCGGCTGCCAGTGGAACGGTTCCTGCTAGTTTTACAAACCACTTTTTGGATGTTTCGGTGGAAAATAACTCCTTTCCGACGGGGCAGTATACCCTTGTGAAAACAACCACGCCCACCTATGAGTTGCGCGCCGGTGATGGCACTGGTGGTGCTGCAGTTGAAACAGGTATTGCCCAGATTTCTGCCAGCGGAACCCGTGAAATTTACTTCCCGACCAGTGGCGTTCGCTTTACCGTTTCCACCAACTTTGACGAAACGACGCCGGGTGTTGCGACTGCGATGGGCACGTTTACCGTGAATACCCAAACCCAGCTTGATGAAGGTTTGGGGAATGATGGTGTAACCCAGCTTGCGGCCAGTTTTAACACCAGTTCGGTTAACCAGGATGGGTTTGGTGCCGGGCAGTTGAGTGGTATTGCTGTTGATGAAAATGGTTTTGTAAACGGAACCTTTACTAACGGAGAAACCAAAAAGCTGTATAAAGTTGCCTTGGCTGTGTTCCAGAACCCGCGCGGGTTGGACACTGTGAGCGGTAGTTTGCTCAGCACCACCGAAGCCAGCGGACAGGCCTTGCTGAAACAGGCTGGCCTTGGCGGAACGGGCCGTATTGTGGGGGGGAGCCTTGAAGGCAGCACCACCGACATTGCTGGTGAGTTTTCCAACATGATTGTGGCTCAGCGTGCCTTCCAGGCTAGCAGCAAAGTGATTACCACCGTGGACCAAATGCTGAACGAGCTCCTTCAGCTACGCTAGGCCTTGGGTGGTTGACCTGTTTACGCGGCTTGGCGGGACGCTCTCTCTCCCTTTGTGCCTTCTGGGTATGCGTAAAAAAACAGCGGTGGGCTTTGGCCTGCCGCTTTTTTGCTTTAACGTTGTGGCACAGGAAAGGGTTTTTTTATGGCCAAACTTAAAAGCGTTGCATCTGCGCGCATGGAACGGGACAGCATGGGGGATGTTGCGGTTCCCGCGGACCGCTATTGGGGCGCGCAAACCCAACGCAGCAAAGATAATTTTCTGATTGGTGGTGAGGCCCGTTATAGTTTTACGCCTCGGTTTATTGCGGCTTATGCCTTACTTAAAAAGGCCGCAGCGCAAGCCAATGGCCAACTTAAATTGGTGGATGCAAAAGTTGTAAAAGCCATTGTGGCGGCGGCCGATGAGGTTATTGCCGGCAAGCTTGAGGGGAATTTCCCCCTTGTGGTCTGGCAGACGGGAAGTGGCACCCAAACCAATATGAACCTCAATGAAGTTATCGCCGGGCGGGCCAATGAGATGCTTTTGGGCACCCGTGGTGGCAAGGCGCCTGTTCACCCCAATGACCACGTTAACCGCGGGCAAAGCAGTAACGATACGTTCCCCACTGCGATGCACATGGCAACAGCGGACGCGTTAGCGCGTGACGTATTGCCTGCTCTGGCGAGTCTCCGTAAAGCCCTTGAGAAGAAAGCCAAAGCCTGGCAAAAAATTATTAAAACCGGCCGCACGCATTTGCAGGATGCCACGCCTTTGACATTGGGGCAGGAATTTGGAGCTTTTGCTGCACAACTGGCGTTTGCCGAGCGAGAAATAAATAAAGCCTTGGATGCTGTGCTGGTGTTGCCGATTGGGGGCACGGCCGTAGGAACGGGTTTGAATACGCATGCCAAATTCCCCGCGTTGTTTGTGAAATATGCGGCGGCGTGTGGATTGAAATTCCGTGAGATGGACAATAAGTTTTTTGGATTGGCCGCCCATGAGCCTTTACTGCAGGCTAGTGCTACCCTGCGCACGGCTGCCGTGGCGTGTATGAAAATTGCCAATGATATCCGATTGCTAGGCAGTGGACCCCGCTGTGGCTTGAATGAATTGAACCTGCCGGCCAATGAGCCGGGGAGTTCGATTATGCCCGGCAAGGTGAACCCAACACAATGTGAGGCGCTCAGCATGGTGTGTTGCCAAGTGATTGGCAATGATGCGGCCGTATGTGCCGGAGCCATGCAAGGGCATTTGCAGCTGAATGTGTTCAAGCCTCTTATCATCCATAATATTCTACACTCGGCCCAATTGTTGAGTGAGGCTGTGGCAAGTTTTGAGGCCAATTGTGTGGATGGTATTGAGCCTAATCTCCCCCAAATTGAACGCCACCTTGCCAATAGCCTGATGTTGGTAACCGCCCTGAACCCTGTGATTGGTTATGACAAGGCTGCCCAGGTTGCTAAAAAAGCCCTTAAAGACAACATGAGCTTGCAGGAAGCGGCTACCGCTTTGGGCTTTTTGGATGCCAAAACATTTGCCGCGAAAGTGCGGCCAGAAACCATGCTCGGGCCGGATAAGTAGCCCCCATGCCCGTGGATTACCCTGCCGCGCAGTGGCGGCCGAGCCCGAACTTTCGGCCCCGTCGCCCGGGTGAAGTGGTGAGACTGGTGGTGATGCATGGCACCTGGATGGCCGGAGATGCCTCGGCGTTGGCGCGTTTATGCGATGCGGCGGCGGAAGTGAGCTGCCATTATTATATTGCGCGTGATGGTGTGGTTACCCAATTGGTACGGGAAGCTGATGTTGCGTGGCATGCTGGCAAAAGCCAATGGCAGTTTGGTGATGAAGTGGTGGAGGGGCTTAACCCCCTAAGTTTAGGTATTGAAC
>CANHVX010000006.1 GCA_947464215.1 Pseudomonadaceae bacterium
CAAATGTCGGTGCTGCGCGCGGCTTGTAATATAATGTCGCCGGTTTGCGCCAGCACGGCATCGCCATCGGCGTGGCCAAAGGTGTCATTCAGGCGCTTGAAGTGGTCAATATCCATCAGCACCAGGGCCACAGGCCTGCCGAAGCGGGCTTGGCGGTTAAGTTCGTCATCCATGAGTCGCGCGAAGGTGGTTTTGTCGTAAAGGCCGGTGAGGCCATCGCGGCTGGCCACGGTGGCCATGGCCATAAATTTTTGCTCTTCAATCAGCCCGGCGCCGCGCAGCAGGCCACTTACGTTCACCAGAAAGTCATGTGCCGCCAGCGTAATGCCAGGGTCGCGGCCCAGTTGCTTCAGCAGCTTGGCGCGGTGGTCACCAATGTCTGCCCATAATATTTTGGCTTGTTTGGTGGGGAAGCTTTTATGCGTCAGCGCGTAGAGCATGTCGGCAAACAGGCCTTCACCGCGCTCGTGGCGCAGTTTTTCCACCACATGTTGTTCGCGGGCGTTGAGCTCGCGTTCACCGGCCAGGGCCATCACCAGGCGCAGGTCCAGCACGGTGCGGCGGTTCAGTTCGGCCAGCAGGTCAGAGTGCGGGGCGTCAGACGTGCTGGGTGTGGGGGTGTTCATAGGCCGATAGTATACGTCTCAGCGCGCGCTGTCATCAGGCACACGGGCTTACATTTTGGCATTGAGGGGGATCATCGTCATCTGGGGTTGGGGTCTGTTCAGGCCATACCCTTGCAGATACGTAGCGCCGGCGCGGCGCACAAAGGTTTCCATGGCTTTGTCTTCCACTTTTTCCATGATGATGGGCAGCTTCACTTTTTGTGCTGTCATACAGAGCTGCACCATTTCTTTTTTCACGGCCGGTGTTTTGCTGAGGCGCGTGCAGTCAATTTTCACAAAGTCCAACCCGAGCGATTTGGTCGCTTCCACCATAATGGGCCCGCCGCCAAAATAGTCCACGGCCACGCGGGCGCCTTGGCGTTGCAGGGCTTTTAGCAGTTGCAGGGCGGAAGGGTCGCGCACAATTTCCTGGCTGCGCACTTCTAAAATGATATGCCGCAGCACATCGGGCCCGCGGCTCACCAAGTGGCGTAAGTAGTCAAGGTCATCCAGGCTGTTGCCAGAAACGTTCAGGCTCAGAGGCGTGGGCGGCTGCTTAAAGGCCGAGCAGTGCTGCTCAATCACATGGCGGAAGACGGCGGCATCCAGCTGCGATTCGCCACCCAGTTGGGGCAGCAACGGCATAAATTCGCCGGGCATGATAGTGCCAATGTCATCTTTCAGCCGCGCCAGCACTTCGTGGGCGAACACAGCACCCGAGGTCGTCTCGTAAATGGCCTGATAGCTCAGCTCAAGCATATTCATGGTCAGGCAGCGCTGCACGCGTTCCAGCAGGTCTTTTTGTTTTTCTTCATCAGAGGGTCCTGATGTGTCAGGTTTAGGGGGCGGCGTAGGGGTGGCAGAAGGCGCAGGGCTGGCAGCGGCGTCGCGGGCATGGCGGGGCCCGGTGTCGGCGGCAGAAGCCGAAGATGGCGCGGCGCTAGGTTCGGTGGCATCGGGGGTGCCAAGGGTTTTGGCGGCCATCATGCCAGCCGAAGGCGAAGCTTTGCGTAGGTTGCTTAAGTCATCGGGGTCGGCGGGGGCCTGGCGCCGCAGTTTGGCTTGCAGGGCCAGGCGGGCTTGGAAGTCGGCGGGGTTGAAGGTTCCCGGGCCCTGCACCAGGGGGTCATCACGCGCGTCGGCGTCTTTGGCTTTGGCGGAAGGGAGCAGGGCCCGTAAGCGCTGGCGAAAGGGTGCAAGGGTGGCGGCGGTGCGGCGGTGCAGCGGCGCCATATAATTCCACAGCACGGCGGCCGAGGCACACAACGCCCACAGGAAAACAAGCGTTTTGGCCAAGGTCCCGGCATTTGGTTCGCCCGTGGCATCTATGGTGAAGGCGGTTTTTGGCCAGTTGGGGGCGTTTATGCGGCCTTGCGGGGCGCTGCCAAGCGGCGGGGTCAGGCTATCCAGCGGGGCCAGCTTGGTTTTCAGGGCGGGGGTCCAGCGGGCGGTGCCGGCGGTGTGGGGCAGTTCCAGGGCCAAGCGGGTGGGGGCTAGGCTGCCAAGGCTTGCGGCGGGGAAGCGGGCTTCCATGCTGCGTATCGTTACGGCGCGCACGGCATAGAGCGCCGAAGACGGGCTGCTTGGGATACGCCGGGCATAATAGAGCACACCGCTGCGCATGCCGGCGGCAACCAGAATCATGGGGGGGCCTTTCAGCCGCTGCAAACGGGCCAGAACGTCGGCCGGGAGCTGGGCCGCGCCGGGGGGGCGCAGGGTAAAGCCGTCCACCATGTTGATGAGGCTCAGATTAGGTTCGCCCACGGTGTAGGCGGCATTGGTAAGGGCGCGCAGGGTGGCGGGGGCGGCCATGCCCATGGGCAGTTCAAGGGCATCTTTTAAGGTGCGGTCTTCGCCCAGCACATCCAGGGGGCGGAAGGGGTCGGCCAGCCAGGGTTTAAGGCTGGGCAGTGCGTCGGCCAGTTCTTTTTGCAGGGCCAGGGCGGTGCGGTTGCGGGCCCATACATCCAGGGTGCCATAGGCAAAGGCGGCAATGCCCCATATCAGCAGCAGGCTGCAGGCTTGCACCAGCAGCACCTGCCAGTGGGCGCGGAGATACTGCATTGCGTGCGCGAACAAAGGTTTCACCCCGCCACGATACTCAAAAGCCCGGGGCGTGTCTCGCCAACTGTCTGTTATGTGGGCGCAATTCTCATGAAGCCGAGGGTGC
The DNA here is from genome assembly GCA_947464215.1 of Pseudomonadaceae bacterium. Taxonomy (GTDB): domain Bacteria; phylum Pseudomonadota; class Alphaproteobacteria; order UBA2136; family UBA6156; genus JADCGN01. Next base: position 2,776 of record CANHVX010000006.1, read on the forward strand.
AGGCTCCAGCTTCAGGGTCAGGGCATGGATACGCCCGTGGCGCCAGGGTTCGGCCAATGCGGCATGCACCAGGCGGTGGCGTTGGGGGCGGGTAAGGGCGGCAAAGCCGTCCCATACAATATGAACTTTAAAGTGCCCACCCCCATGGCCCACAGCGGCGTTGTGCCCGGCATGCAGGTGGGTGTCGTCGCGCACCGTTATGGTGGCGTGGGGGAAGGCGCCAAGCAGCATCTCGCGCAAGGCGGTTGCCGAGAGGGGTGGGTTTGGGGCATAAGCCATACATGTTTGTAAAAATTGCCAGCTGGAACGTCAACAGTTTGCGCACACGTTTGTCGCATGTGCGTGCCTGGTGGGCAGAAAACAGCCCCGACGTGCTCTGTCTGCAGGAAACCAAGGTGGAAGACGCGCTGTTTCCGGCCGAGCAGCTGGCCGATATCGCCCCCCACATGGCCGTGTTTGGGCAGAAGAGCTACAATGGCGTGGCCATATTAAGCCGCCATCCGTTGTCGGGGGTGGAAAAGGGCTTTAGCGCCACGGGTTACGCGGCGCGGGGGCAGGCGCGGTTGGTGCGGGCGCAGGTGCTGGGGGTTACGGTGGCCAGCGTGTATGTCCCCAATGGCGAAGCGCTGGGCAGCGAGAAGTTTGCCTTCAAGGAAGAGTTTTATCATCAGCTGGGCGCCGAAATGCAGGCCGTTATCGCCCAGAACCCCAAAGTGGCGTTGCTGGGCGACTTCAACATCGCCGCCGACGAACGCGACGTCGCCAACCCCGCCCGCGCGGTGAAGGATGTGCTGTTTACGCCCGCCGAGCAGGGGTGGCTGCGGGCTCTGCAAACCGAAACAGGGCTCACCGACGCCCTGCGGCTGCACAATGCCGAGGCTGGGCAGTATACCTGGTGGGATTACCGCACCTACGGCCGCAACCCGCAGAGCGGCATGCGGATCGATTATGCCTTTGCCAGCCGGGCCCTGGCGCCGCAGGTGCACAGCGTGGCGCATGGGGGGGCCGAAAGGGCCAAACCCCAACCGTCCGACCACGTGCCGGTGGTGCTTACGCTCGCGCTGTAGGGGGGCATGGCCCAAAAAAAGCCGCCCGGAAAGGGCGGCAATAAACCATAGAAACCTAGCTTTTCAGCTTTTCTTCCTTAAACAAAACGTGTTTGCGCACAACGGGGTCATACTTGCGGAATTCCAGTTTGTCTGGGGTGTTCAGGCTGCGCGGGTTGCGCTTGGTCACATAGTAATAGCCGGTTTTAGAGCCGTCGGCTTTGGTTGCTGTCGAAACCAGCTTGATGAACATACCGTTCCCACCTTTTTTGGCCATAGCGGGGGCTCCTTTAGTCTCCGTTGGGGGGCTGGGCACTCCATGCGCCCTGCCATATGTGGCACGTCGTAGCGAATATGGCTCCCGCTGTCAAGCGCCAAACGCGGGTTTTGGCGCGTTACGCGCGTTTTAGGTTAAGCGCAACCACCCCGCAGGCGCCACATAAGGCCACAATCAGGCCAAGGGCTTGGCTCCAGTTGGAAGAAAAGATAACAATCGCCACCACGCCGCCCAGCAGGCCTACGGGCAGCAGGGCCAGGGCGGCAAGGCCGTTGGGGTTAGCGAAGTCGGTGGGTTTGTCTTTTAGCTTTTCGGGTATTTTTTTCATCGCTTCGGTGTAGGCGCGGCGTTGGTTGGGCATCAGGCCATAGGCGGGGTCATCCAGCAGGCGGGCGGCCCCTTCAAAGGCGGTTGCGGCTTCAAACAGGTTGGCAAAGGCGCCCCGGCGGGCGGTTTCGGCAATAATTTCACTGGGCAGAATGGCGCTGATGATAGGGTCGCGCCAGCGCCGGTAGAAGTGCGAGAAGGGGGTAAGGCTGGGGGCAAAGCGGCTGCGGGGCTGGTTGCTGCCGGTGGCGGTGGCCAGCAGGTGTTCCAGTTGCCAGCGGGCCATCCAGGGGCGTATGTCGTCCCACACGGCGGCTTGGATACGGGCCTGTTCTTCAATTTTAAGGGTGTCCAGAAGCTTGTCCAGCATGGGCAACAGGTTGTCGTCGTGCACGGCATCGGTGGCGGGCAGCAGGAAGGGTTGGCGGCGGTCTTTGTAGGGTGTTATGGCGGAAATCCAGCAGTTCCAGTAGGAAATCTGGGGGAAGTCCAGCAGTGCGCGCAGCTCGTTGTCGGGGAAGACGCCATCGCGCCACAGGTTGGCATCCAGCGCGGTCATGGCCAGAATTTGGTCAAAGGTGGGGGTGGGGGCAATCGCGAGCAGGGTGTTCATCCAGCGCAGGCGCAGCGCCCAGGGGAGTGGGCTTTGGCGGGCGGGTAATTTTTGGGCGCTGGCGCGTATGTCGGTGTAATGGAGCAAGGCCAGCTTGAAGTGTTTTTCCAGGGTTTCAAATTCAGAAATAGGCACTTTGCTGGCGCCGGCCAGCCCCACCATCATGGTGCGGAACCACGCCAGATAGAGCATGCCGCCGCCGGGTATCAGGGTGGCCAGTTCCACCAGATGGTGGCGTTCGTAGTCGCTCCACAGGTCGGCGGGGATGGTGGAGAGGATAGCCCAGGCGCGCAGATAGATCCCGCGGTCGGCCAGCAGGAAGTCTTTGTTGGTTTGGATGGTATAGGTAGAAAGCAGGCCCGAATCGCGGAGCAATTCCAACGCGCGCTCGGCGCTGAAGGCGCGTTCATTAATAATGGCGAGATAGCAGTAGAAGTTCAGGCGTGTCGGTTTGGCGCTTTCGCTGTGTATCATGCTGCGCTGGCCATATTCGCGGGCTTCGGGCAGGGCGGTGGGGTGGCCGTTGGCGGCTTGGTAATAGAGAATTTGGCTCAGGCAGGTCAGCAGGGTATGGTTGTGGGGGTCGTTGTTCGCACCAATTTTCAAAATGGTGATGCAGTCGGTCACGCGCTCTTCAAAAAAGGCCTGCACAGCCTGTTTAAGCTTATTGACCGAGCCGCTGTTGGCGCCGCCGCGCTGGGTTTGTTCGTCAATCATAACCACCAGTTCATGGTGTAAAAAATCATAAAGCGCAGCGGCTGGCCCTGTCAGATGCGAGTCAACCGAGGGGACAAGGTTTTGGTGTTGGGCCCAGGTGTCAAGCAGGGGGCGCAGAAGGGGGCTTACAATGTGCGTGCCATTGAGAACCGACGAGAGAGAAGGCAACGCAGGGAGGGGTGTAGACGTTGGGTTGGGCAGGCCGGGGGCCGTGGGCGGGTTGCCGGCGGGTGTTGCGGGTGGGCTGTCGGGGGTGGGTGTCGGCAGATGCGGGGGGTGCAGCCGGTACATGTCGTGGTGGATATGGGCCAGCACCATGTCACAAAACGCGCGCACGTCATCGGCCAGGGTTAGGCTGCGCAGGGCTTTGCCGTCCAGGGTTTGTTCGGCTTCCATGGTTTCCATGCGCTGGATACGGCGCGTATCTTGTTGGGCCACCAGCTGTTCGCGCAGCGTTTTCAGGTTGTGCAGAATATGCTTCATGGGGTGGCGGTTAGCGTGGGGGTTCGTTTAGCCCGCGGGCGATACGGGCATGCACATAGGCCAGCACGTCATTCAGCAGGTCCAGGGGCAGGCCGTCATGGCCCACCACAATGCCGTTCACCAAAACCATGGGGGGTGTGTCAAACCCGAAGGTGCGCGCGGTCAGTGTGTCGGCGTCCATTTCGCGGTAGAAGCGGCGGGCGTCGGTGCGCATGGTTTCGCGGATATCGCGGGGGTCAAGCCCCAGCTTGGCCAGCAGTTCAAAATACAGGGCCGAGGTCTTGGGTTTATTCTCCAGCACCGCAGCTCTGTATTCCCAAAACTTCGCGTTTTTGGCGGCCACTTTGCCATAAAAGGCGGCCATGTTGGTGGGCTGGAGGCGTTGGCTGGGGGTATGGATCCACACCACCTGCGTGCTGCTCGCATAGTCTTGCAAGGTGGTGTTGATGGTGGTCATGGCGGGCCAGCAGCTTTCGCATCCCAGGTCTTCCAGCACCACCACTTGCACACGGGCGTCGGCGGGGCCATGGCGGGGGTTGTGGGCAAAGGGTGTCAGGCTGATGCGCCGCATCAGCACCTGGTCCATGCCGCGTTGGCGCAGGGCCATGGGGGTGCTGTCTTCTTCGGCTTTGGCAATCATGTCCACATGGCGCTGCACGGGGGTGCCGCCAATGGTCACCAGGGGCAGGGCGCGGGGCCCGGTGAGGTCTTTGCCGGAGAAGCTTTTTTCTCCCTCGGAAGAGCTATGGCTTGCGGGGGGCACGGCTCCACCATGGGCACCGGCAGCTTCACCGTGCGCGTCAGGTGGCGTAGCGCCATGGGTTCCAGCATTGGCCTCAGAATGAGCCTCAGAATGGGCCTCAGGAGAGGCCTCGGCGGGTGCCTCAGGGGCGGCATCCGCGGCCGGCTGGGCGTCACCGCTGGCGGGTTCTACCAGGGCGTCGGGGGTTTTCCAGAAGCGGGCGGGCAGGGGCAGGGTGCCGGCCCAGCGGGTGGCTTCGGTGGCGCGGAAGAGCTCGGCTTCGGCATGGGGTGCGGTGGGGGTTAGGGCGGCCAGAAGCGTAAGGCAGGCGGCACATCCTGCCAGAAGGGGGGGCGAGAGTCGCTGCATCATGGGTATCTGTGGGGCCACTGTGGGGTCAGCCTAGCCTAAACGGGGCCAAAAGGGGCAATCAATCGGCGTTGAGGGCACATTCCCATGGCGGTGGTGTTGCCAAGCCCCCACGCCGCCCCTATAACGGGGTGGTAAAAGGAGACGAGCCATGCCCTTCGTGGTGACAGGAAAATGCATCAATTGCCGCTACACCGATTGCGTCGAGGTGTGCCCCGTCAATTGTTTTTATCAGGGCGAGAACATGCTGGTCATCAACCCCGATGAATGCATCGACTGCGGGGTATGCGAGCCCGAGTGCCCCATCGAGGCCATCAAGTCCGATGAAGAGCTGACCCCCGCCGAGCTCGAGTGGGCAAACGTCAACCGCAAGTTCAGCGCCCTGTGGCCCAACCTGCAAAAGTCTATCGGTCCTATGCCCAACGCCGCCGCCGAGGCCGAGCGCAGCGCCGACGATAAACGGCCCGACCTCTCCCCCAAGTCCGGCCAATAAGGCCTCTCTAAACCCTTTCATCACAAGGGCTAACCGCTTGACAAGGCTCGCGCGAGCCGCTATGCCTCGCGCGTGTTTAACATGGAGGTCATAATGACCGATGTCACGTTTCTATTGGGGAAGGTTCCCTCTTCACATCAGCTGGGCACGGCCTTAAAGGTCGATAAAACCCAAATGGCGGCATTCACCCGTCGCCGCAGGCTCACCACGCAGGCTGCACAGGCCGAGTTTCGCCGCATGGTATCCCGCTGTGCGAAGGTTGTGGTAGGTTTGGGCATCAACCAGGCCGAAGCCGACCTGCTCGCCGAGGCCCGCAAAGCCAAGGTGCCGATCGAATACATCAGCGCCACCGGCGATATCCACACCGACTGAGCGCCCAACACCGATGCCCCCCGCCGCGCGCGGGGGGTTGGTTTTTTTAAGTATGCTAAACCCTTGACCTCGCCCCCAATTCCCGCTAGAAGGCGCCAACACCTGAAGAAAGCTGGTGGGCATGCCACAGAATGGTTTCATTCTGGCCCTTAATCTCCAGCCGAGGGGCAATAGGCAGGTTTTTTCCTGTATATTCAGCCACATATCTGGTGCTCCTGTGCCGCATGGTGCGTCATGGGCCATACCAACCCCCGAGGGAGAATCCATATGGATCGCACTCAAAAAGCAGCGTTTGTGAAGGGCCTTGCGGCCAATATCACGGGCGCAAAGGCCATGGTAGTTGCGCACTACCGTGGGCTTACGGTGAAGGAACTCACCGGCCTGCGCCGCACCATGGGTGCAGCAGGTGGCAAGGTTTTGGTGGCTAAAAACCGCCTGGCCAAGCTGGCCTTCAAGGGCACCCCGTTTGAAGAGCTGAACAGCTTGCTGGTCGGCCCAACGGTTATTGCCTATGCCGAAGACATTCTGGCGCCGGTGAAAGCCAGCCAGAAGTTTGCCGATACCAATGACAAACTGGTCATTTTGGGCGGCATGATGGATGGCAAAGCGCTCAGCAAGGCCGAGATCAAGGTTTACGCCGCTCTGCCAAGCCTGAACGAACTGCGCGGCAAGCTGGTTGGCCTTATTCAGGCACCTGCTGCTCAGTTGGCGCGTGTTACCAAGGCCTATGCCGACAAAGACACGGCAGCCGCCGCCTAACCCAATCGTTATAAATAAAGGAATCACACTATGTCTAACCTGCAAAATCTGGTTGAAGAACTGAGCAAGCTGACCGTTCTGGAAGCTGCCGAACTGAGCAAAATGCTCGAAGAGAAGTGGGGCGTAAGCGCCGCCGCTCCTGTGGCTGCCGCTGCGGCTGCTGCTGGTCCGGCTGCCGAAGAGCAAACCGAATTCACCGTGCACCTGGCTGCCGCTGGCGAGAAGAAGATCGACGTGATCAAAATCGTCCGCGAACTGACCGGCCTGGGCCTGAAGGAAGCCAAAGACCTCGTCGAGGGCGCTCCTCAAGTGGTGAAGGAAGGCGTTGCCAAGAAGGACGCCGAAGAAATGAAGAAGAAGCTCGAAGGCGCTGGCGCCAAGGTCGAGCTGAAGTAGTCTTCATCCGAACGGTTAAGCAAAGGGCTCCCTGCGGGGGGCCTTTTGCGTGGGGGGTGGGCCTTGCCATGTGGGGGTAAATGGCCTAAGTGGGGTGCGCTTAGGGCACATTTTCACGTTTCACAGGAGGCGCTCATGGTGGGTTTCGTCACACGTGTGTTGGGTGTTGTCGTTGTCGGCCTTGGGTTGGCGGGTTGCATAACCTCCGACCAAGATATTGGTCGCGAGATACCAAGTGTCTATCCGCTGGCCGAAGGCAATTACGAGCTTCTCAAAAGAATGACCGAACAGCCGAATGAAGTGATGACGATCAAGCGGGAAGGCGATGGATATTTCATTGCAAAATCCGATGGTATGGAGTGGGAGCCGATATGGTTCTACAAACCTAAACACCTGCCGCCCGACCGCTATATCATCAAGGCAATGGGGCCAGAGCCATCACAAGGGGAGACCCAAGAATATTGTTACGTTTTCGGCACCGTGATTGATGATAGCCTAACAGTATTCGAGCTAAATCAGAGCAAGATTGATGCCGTTGCACCCCCCGAAATAAAGGATATGCTCGCTAAATTCAATAATAAGCAGGGCCGCGTTCTAGACGTGTTGGTCGCGTTGGCCAACATGGAAGGGGTATGGGGTGCAGCTGAAACCTACCGTTATGTGCCGTCACAGGCAGAAATGCCTGAATAAAATCTCCGCACGAGAGAAAAGCCACCCGGGCTGTTGCTTGGGTGGTTTTTTTGTGGGGCAAAGGGGGGCCTTGACACCCCACCCCCCACCGCCTATAAGCCCCCCAACGCCTCGCTTCAGCTGGGCGCCGGTTTTGTGCAGTATACACGCGCACAATGCCACCCCTCGTGCCCGCCTTCAGGGGCCCGAAAAATGATTTGTGAACAAACAGTTACACACACAAGGGGACTTTCATGCAGCTATCCTTCACCGAGCGCAAACGCCTTCGCCGCAACTTTGGCCGCCTGTCCAGCGTGGCCACCATCCCGAACTTGCTGGAGCTCCAGCAGTCGTCCTACGATCTTTTCCTGGCCGAAAAGCGCACGGGCAAGGGCACATTTTATACGCTCGATGGCGCATTTGCGAGCATTTTCCCCATCAAGGATAACGCCGGCATCGCCGAACTCGAGTATGTCGACTACCGCCTGGAAGAGCCCAAGTTCGATATCGACGAGTGCCGCACGCGCGACCTCACCTTTGCCGCGCCCTGCCGTGTTACGCTGCGCCTCACCATTTGGGATGTCGACCACGCCACGGGTGCCCGCAGCGTGCGCGATATCAAGGAGCAAGAGGTGTATTTGGCCGATGTGCCGCTGATGACCCCCAACGGCACGTTCATCGTGAACGGCACCGAGCGTGTGGTGGTGTCGCAAATGCAGCGCAGCCCCGGCGTGTTTTTCAGCCACGATGACGGCGCCACCCACAGCAGCGGCAAGTTGTTGTTTACAGGCCGTATTATCCCCGTGCGCGGCAGCTGGCTGGATTTTGAATTTGACCACAAAGACAACATTTATGTGCGCATAGACCGCAAGCGGAAAATCCCCGCCAGCGTGCTGCTGCGCGCCCTGGGCATGAGCACCCAAGAGATTATCGATTCCTATTACGACAAAGTGACCGTGCGCCTTACCGCCGGCAAGGCCAAGCCCAAGGCGGTAGAAGCCGAAGAGGCACCGGTGGCGAAAAAGTCCGCCAAGGCCGCCACCAAAGCCAAAACGGCCACCAAGGCTATTGAGGGCGACGAGGGGGCCGAAGAGGCCGAAGCCGCACCCGTGAAGGTGAAGAAGGTCAGCAAGGCCAAGGCCAAGAAGGATAGCGAGACGTATGACCTGAACGGCACCTACGCCCTGGCGTTCGAGCCGATGTTCTACGAAGGCGTGAAGCTGATTGCCGACCTGCTCGATGCCGACAGCGGTAAAGTGGTGTTCGAAGCTGGCCGTAAGCCAACCCGCCGCCAAATCAAAAAAGCGCAGGAAGATGGCGTGAAGTGGGTGGTGCAAAGCACCGATGAGCTGAAGGGCCGCTTCTTGGGCCATGCTCTGGTCGATAAGGAAACCGGCGAAGTGCTGTTCGAAGCCGGGACCGAAATCACCGATGCCGTGCTGGCGCAGATCGAAGGCATGGGCCTCAAGGATTTCAAGGTGTTGAAGATCGACCACCTGAACATGGGCGCCTACATCCGCAACACACTGGCCATCGACAAAACCAGCAGCCCCGAAGAGGCGCTGGTGGAAATCTATAAGGTGATGCGCCCCGGCGAACCACCAACGGTCGAAACCTCCAGCAAACTGTTTAATGGTCTGTTCTTTGATACCGACAAGTTCGACCTCTCTGCCGTGGGCCGCATGAAGATCAATGCGCGCTTCAACCGCAAGGTGGCCGACGATGTGCGGGTGCTGCAAAAGGAAGACATTATCGAAACCATCCGTGCCCTGCACAAAATCCGCGATGGCCAAGAGCCGATCGATGATATCGACCACTTGGGCAACCGCCGCGTGCGTTTGGTGGGCGAGCTGATGGAAAACCAGGTGCGTGTCGGCCTGCTGCGTATGGAGCGCGCCGTGAAAGAGCGCATGGGCAGCACCGAAATTGCGCAGATGGTGCCGAACGACCTCATCAACAGCCGTCCATTGTCGGCTGCCCTGCGAGAGTTTTTTGCCGGGTCGCAGCTCAGCCAGTTTATGGACCAAACAAACCCACTGTCCGAGGTCACCCACAAGCGCCGCCTCAGTGCCTTGGGGCCTGGCGGTCTCACGCGTGAGCGTGCCGGGTTCGAGGTGCGCGACGTGCACACCACGCACTACGGCCGCATCTGCCCCATTGAAACGCCTGAAGGTCCAAACATTGGTCTTATCAATAGCTTGGCAACCTACGCGCGCATCAACAAGTATGGCTTTATCGAAACGCCCTACCGTAAGGTGGTGAACAACAAGCTGACCGACGACGTGGTGTATATGTCCGCGATCGAAGAAGGCCGCGAGGTGATCGCCCAGGCCAACACCGAGCTCGACGCCAAGGGTAACCTGGTCGATGAGTTTGTGGTGTGCCGTAAAGCGGGCGAAACGCTGCTGATGCCGCGCGCCGAGGTTACCTATATGGACGTGTCACCCAAGCAGGTGGTCAGCGTGGCCGCCGCGCTCATTCCCTTCCTCGAGCACGACGACGCCAACCGCGCGCTGATGGGTTCAAACATGCAACGCCAAGCCGTGCCGCTTATCCGCACCGATGCCCCGCTGGTGGGCACCGGGATGGAAGGCCCCGTGGCGCGTGACAGCGGGATTACCACCGTGGCCAAGCGCGAGGGGATCGTCGAAAGCGTCGATGGTAGCCGTATCGTGGTGCGCACCACCGGTGGCAAAAACAGCAAGTCGGAAGAAACGGGCGGGGTCGATATTTATCGCCTCACCAAGTTCCAGCGCTCCAACCAGAGCAGCTGCCTGAACCAGCGCCCGCTGGTGAAGCCCGGCGATGCCGTCAAGGTCGGCGATGTGCTGGCCGATGGCCCCAGCACCGACCTGGGCGAACTCGCCCTAGGCCGCAACGTGCTGGTGGCGTTTATGCCCTGGAATGGCTATAATTTCGAAGACAGTATCCTCATCTCCGAACGCATCGTCCGCGACGATATCTTCACCTCCATCCACATCGATGAGTTTGAGGTGATGGCGCGCGACACCAAGCTGGGCAGCGAAGAAATCACGCGCGATATCCCCAACGTGGGCGAAGAAGCGCTGCGCAATATCGACGATGCGGGTATCATCCGTGTCGGTGCCGAAGTCGGCCCTGGCGACATTCTGGTCGGCAAAATCACCCCCAAAGGTGAAAGCCCGATGACCCCGGAAGAAAAGCTGCTGCGCGCCATTTTCGGCGAAAAAGCGGCCGATGTGCGCGATACCTCCCTGCGCCTGCCGCCCGGAGTGCAAGGCACCATCGTGGGTGTTAAAATCTTCAACCGCCGTGGCGCCGAGAAGGACACCCGCACACTGGAAATCGAAGCCGCCGAAGTCGCCCGCCTTACCAAGGATATCGACGACGAGCGCCGCATTCTGGAAGCCGATGCCTACGACCGCCTGAAAGATCTTCTGGTGGGCGAAAGCGCCGCGGCCAAGGTTGGCAAAATCGCCAAGGGCAAAGAAATCGACGCCGCAACGCTGGAAGAGATGAAGCCACACGAATGGTGGAGCATTGGCGTGTCCGACGACAAGGTGCAACGCCAGATTGAAGCCATCCGTGCCCAGCTCGATAAAGCGCTCGGCGCACTGAAAAAGCGCTTCGACGAAAAGAGCAGCAAAATCCGCCAGGCCGACGAATTGCCACCCGGCGTGCTGAAGATGGTGAAGGTGTTTGTGGCCGTGAAGCGTAAGCTCCAGCCGGGCGATAAAATGGCCGGCCGTCACGGGAACAAGGGGGTTATCTCCAAGGTGAACCCGATCGAAGACATGCCGTTCCTCGAAGATGGCCGTCCGGTCGATATGGTGCTGAACCCCTTGGGCGTGCCAAGCCGGATGAACGTGGGCCAGATTCTGGAAACCCACTTGGGCTGGGCGTCGTTCAACATTGGGCGCAAGATCGCGGGTCTGCTGGCGTCCGCCAAGCAGGGCAAGAAGCCCGAGATTACCGCCCTGCGCGAGTATATCACGCAGCTGTATGCCGACAAGGCGGCGGTGAAGAGCCTCGAAAGCCTGAACGACACCGAAATGCTGGAAATGGCCGGCAACCTCAGCAAGGGCCTGCCGATGGCGTGCCCGGTGTTCGATGGTGCCCCGGAAGCCGACATCAACGGCCTGCTCAAGCACGCCGGCTGCGATGAATCGGGCAAAACCCAGCTGTTCGATGGCCGTACCGGCGAAGCGTACGAGCAGAAGAGCACGGTCGGCATCATGTATATGCTGAAGCTGCACCACCTGGTCGACGAGAAGATCCACGCCCGTAGCATTGGGCCCTACAGCTTGGTCACGCAGCAGCCGCTGGGTGGTAAGGCGCAGTTTGGTGGCCAACGCTTTGGGGAAATGGAAGTGTGGGCGCTGCAAGCGTATGGGGCTTCCTATACCCTGCAAGAAATGCTCACCATCAAGTCCGATGACGTGGCGGGCCGGACCAAAACGTATGAGGCGATCGTCCGCGGCGAAAGCAATTTCGACGCCGGGGTCCCCGAGAGCTTCAACGTGTTGGTGAAGGAAATTCAGGCCTTGGCCATCAACGTGGAATTGCAGGAAACGGGCTCCGGCCCCGACCTCAAGACCAGCACCTACGAGGCCGCGCCTCAGTTGGGCATGTCAGAGGGGGGTTCAAGCTCAGGGCGCAAGCGTCCGGGCCTGCACCGCACCACCACCACCGGATACAATGCGTAAGGAAGGGCCACACTCATGCGTGCCAACACCAACATCATGAACCTGTTCCAGCAACCGGCGGTGAAGCAGTTCGATGCCATCCGCATTTCGCTCAGCAGCCCCGAAAGCATTCGGGCGCAAAGCTTCGGCGAAGTGAAGAAGCCGGAAACCATCAACTACCGCACCTTTAAGCCCGAACATGGCGGCCTGTTCTGCGCCCGCATTTTCGGGCCCATCAAGGATTACGAGTGCCTCTGCGGCAAGTATAAGCGCATGAAGCACCGCGGTATCGTGTGCGAAAAGTGCGGGGTGGAAGTCATCGAGAGCAAGGTGCGCCGCGAGCGCATGGGGCACATCGAACTGGCGGCCCCCGTGGCACACATTTGGTTCCTGAAGCTCTTGCCCAGCCGCATGTCCACCCTGCTCGATATGCAACTGAAGGAGCTGGAAAGCATCCTGTACTTCGAGAAGTTCGTGGTGACAGATCCGGGCATGACGCCCTTGCAAAAAGGCCAACTTATCTCGGAAGAAGAGTATTACGAGGCCATCGACCAGCACGGCGAAGATAGCTTCCAGGCCCAAATCGGGGCCGAGGCGCTGCGCACGCTCATCCGCGAGATCAACGTGGAAGAGCTGCAAGCCAGCCTCAGCGCCGATCTCACCGAAGACGTGTCCGATCTCAAGCGCCGCAAAATCGTCAAGCGCCTGAAGATGATGAACGCCTTCATGGAAAGCGGCAACAAGCCCGAGTGGATGATCATGGATGTCATCCCCGTGCTCCCGCCCGAACTGCGCCCCCTGGTGCCGCTCGATGGCGGCCGTTTTGCCACTTCCGACCTGAACGATCTCTACCGCCGCGTGGTCAACCGCAACAACCGTTTGAAGCGCCTGATCGAGCTGCGCGCGCCCGATATTATCGTGCGGAACGAAAAGCGCATGCTGCAAGAGGCGGTCGATGCCCTGTTCGACAACGGCCGTCGCGGTCGTGTCATCACCGGCGCCAACAAGCGCCCGCTGAAGTCGCTGGCCGATATGCTGAAAGGGAAGCAAGGTCGCTTCCGCCAGAACTTGCTGGGGAAACGGGTGGATTACTCGGGTCGTTCGGTCATCACCGTGGGCCCCGATCTCATGCTGCACCAGTGCGGCTTGCCCAAAACCATGGCGCTGGAACTATTCAAGCCGTTCATTTACCACAAGCTGGAAATGCGCGGCGAAGCCACGACCATTAAAGCTGCCAAGAAGATGGTGGAGCGCCAGGAAGACGTGGTGTGGGACGTATTGGAAGAGGTGATCCGCGAGCACCCCGTGCTGCTCAACCGTGCGCCAACGCTGCACCGTTTGGGTATCCAGGCGTTCGAGCCCAAGCTGGTGGAAGGCAAAGCCATCCAACTGCACCCGCTGGTCTGTACCGCCTTCAACGCCGACTTCGACGGCGACCAAATGGCCGTGCACGTGCCGCTGTCGCTGGAAGCCCAGCTGGAAGCGCGTGTGCTGATGATGAGCACCAACAACATCCTCAAGCCGGCCGATGGTAAACCGGTGGTCGTGCCCAGCCAGGATATGATTCTGGGTCTCTATTGGCTCAGCCTGATGCGCTTCAACCAACCCGGCGACAATTCCTTGTTTGCCGATCTGGGCGAAATCGAGCACGCGCTGATGAGCAAGTCGGTCACGCTGCACACGCGCATCAAATACCGCTTCCGTGGCAAAACCTATGAAACCTCGGTGGGCCGTGCCTATCTGGGCTCCATTCTGCCCAACAGCAGCAAGATGACCTTCGAAGCCGTCAACAAGGTGATGACGAAGAAGGAAGTCGGGAAGCTGATTCACGAGGTGTATCTCGCCTGTGGCCAGAAAGAGACCTGCATTTTTGCCGATCGCATGATGCAACTGGGCTTCCGTTTCGCGGCACGCGTCGGTATCAGCTTTGGTAAAGACGACATGCTGGTGCCGGAATCCAAGCACAAGCTGGTCGAGCACGCCGAGAACGAAGTTCGCAAGTTCGAGCAGCAGTTCCAAGAAGGTCTCATCACCGCCGGTGAAAAGTATAACAAGGTGGTCGATATCTGGCAGCGCACGTCCGATACGGTGAAGGACGCGATGATGAAAGCCATCGGCGACCAACCCGTGCAGGTTGGCTCCGAGAGCAAAACGCAACCGAGCGTGAACCCCATCTACATGATGGCCACGTCCGGGGCGCGGGGGTCGGTGGCTCAGATGCGTCAGCTGGCCGGGATGCGGGGTCTTATGGCCAAACCGAACGGCGACATTATCGAAACGCCAATTACGGCCAACTTCCGCGAAGGCCTCACCGTGTTGCAATACTTTATTTCAACCCACGGGGCGCGTAAGGGTCTGTCCGATACCGCGCTGAAGACCGCCAACGCCGGTTACCTCACCCGTCGTCTGGTCGATGCCGCACAAGACTGCGTCATCACCGAGATGGATTGCGGCACCGACAAGTTCATCTGGGCGTCCGACATCATGCAAGCCGGTAACGTCATGGAAGCCATGGGCGAACGTATCTTGGGCCGCACAGCCGCCGCCGATATCGTCAATCCGCTCACGGGCAAGGTCATCGCCACGCACAACACCGTGCTGACCGAATCCCACGTCACCGAGATTGAAAAATCCGGGATCGAGCGCGTGGCTATCCGCAGCCCGCTCACGTGCGAAAGCACCGAAGGCATCTGCGCCAACTGCTACGGGCGCGATATGGCCCGCAGCACGCAGGTTACCATTGGCGAAGCGGTGGGGGTTATCGCCGCGCAATCCATTGGCGAACCGGGAACCCAGCTCACCATGCGGACCTTCCACATTGGGGGTGCCGCGGCGGCGGGAACCGCGCAAAGCAAGGCCGAATCCAGCAAGGATGGGGTGGTGAAGCTCACCAACGTGTCCACGCTCACCAACGGCAATGGCGAAACGATTGTCACCAGCCGTAACGCCGAGGCTACCGTTATGGATGAAACGGGCCGTGCGCGCGAAAACTTCAAACTGCCCTACGGTGCCCGTTTGGCGGTGAAGGATGGCGCCAAGGTCAAGGCCAATCAGCTGCTGGCCGATTGGGACGCCTATACCACGCCCATCATCGTGGAAGCCGCCGGTTCCGTGCACTTCCTCGACCTTCAAGAAGGTATCACGATGCGCGAGCAGACCGACGAAACGTCGGGCATCAGCTCCCGTGTGGTGCTGAACTGGAAGGAAAACGCCCGCGCGGTCGATATGAAGCCCAGCATCGTGCTTATGGACGCCAAGGGCAAAATCGTCACGCTGCCCAACGGGAGCCAGGCGGTGTATGCCTTGCCGGTGGGCGCGATTCTGACCGTTGAAGATACCGCCGAAATCAAGGCCGGCGACATCATTGCCCGTATGCCGAAGGAAACGCTGAAGTCGAAAGACATCACCGGGGGTCTGCCACGGGTGGCCGAACTGTTCGAAGCCCGCAAGCCGAAGGACAGCGCCATTCTTAACGAAGCCCCAGGTATCGTCAGCTTCGGGAAGGATCTCAAGGGCAAGCGCCGCATTCTGGTGTCAACCAAGGGCGAGGGCAGCGAAGACGATGTGCGCGAATACCTCGTGCCCAAGGGCATCCACCTGAACGTGCGCGAAGGCGACTACATCGAAGCCGGCGAAATGCTGGTGGAAGGTGCCGTAGATCCGCGTGACATCCTGAAGGCGCAAGGTATCGAAGCCTTGGCCGACTTCATGATCACGCAGATTCAGGAAGTCTACCGCCTGCAAGGTGTGGCGATTAACGACAAGCACGTGGAAGTGATCATCCGCCAGATGCTGCAAAAGGCCACCATCACCCGTCCGGGCGAGAGCACCTTTGTGCAGGGCGAACTGGTCGATCTGTATGAAGCGCGCGAAGAGAACGCCAAACTGGTGGCGCAAGGCAAGGTTCCTGCCGAATACGAACTGTATCTGCAGGGTATCACGAAGGCCAGCCTCACCACGCGCAGCTTTGTGTCGGCCGCTTCGTTCCAAGAAACGACGCGTGTGCTTACCGAAGCCGCCACCATGGGCAAGATCGACAACCTGAATGGCCTGAAGGAGAACGTGATCGTCGGCCGCCTGATTCCGGCCGGAACAGGTCGCCTGCTGCGCCAGATGCGCCGCACCGAGCTCGCGAAGGACGTCACACCCACCATTGCCTAAATCATGGCAAACGGCACCCAAGGCCCCGCAAGGGGCCTTGTGCGTTGAGAGGGGTAAAGGGGGGCAGGGGGGGGATAACGCTTGCCCAAACAGGCGCTTCCCTGTTAAAGGGGCCATTGTAAAGGCGTATCACCGTTTTCCGTTTCGCAACGCCCCTCACGGGGCTTCCAACAGGAGCCAGCCATGCTGCTCACACCCCTGCAACCCACACCTATCCACAAACTGAGAGACGACACGCTCTGCCTCGCGGCCGAGGTGAACGATCTCCACCTGGCACGCGCGCTGCTCAAACTCGGCGCGCGGGTCAATGCCGAAGCCGACCATGCCGCAACGCCCGTTTTTTTGGCGTCCGCCGCCGGGCACCGGGCCATGGTGCAGCGGCTCATCATGCACGGCGCCGATATCAACCTCCCAACCCTCAACGGCACCACGCCGCTGTTGGCGGCGGTGGGGGGCGGCCATACCGAGGTCGTGTGCCTGCTGCTGCGGTATGGTGCCAACCCGAATAAGGCCAACACCTCTCGCAGCGCGCCGCTGCTCGAGGCTATTCGGCGCAAGAATGGCGTCATGGCCAGGGCGCTGCTCAAGGCCGGGGCCGTTGTGCATCAGCCCGGCATGAGTGGCCTAACCCCGCTGATGATGGC